>MEEC01000001.1 GCA_001724315.1 Lautropia sp. SCN 70-15
GCCCGCCGTCATGGTCGAGGATCAGTCAAGGACGGCTGTGCGTCACTCCGCCTGCAAGGCGGCGATCAAGGGGCAGCGCACCCGGCCGCGAATGGCATTGCAGCGCTGCACGAGCTCGGACAGCGCCGCTTCGATGCGCTGCAGGTCAGCCAGTCGTTCGCGAACGTCAACGAGTTTGCGCTGAGCCTGCGCACGCGCCTCGGCGCAGTGCGATCCGTCCTCGAGCTTGAGCAGTTCGGACACCTCGTCGAGACTGAAGCCCAGCCGCTGTGCCGACTTGATGAAGCGGACGCGGCCAAGCTCGTCGGCGCCGTAACGGCGGATACTTCCCTGCGGCCGATCTGGTTCGGGCAACAGCCCCTTGCGCTGGTAGAAGCGGATGGTTTCGACATTGACGCCAGCCGCGCGCGCCAGCGCGCCGATCGTCATCGCCTCGATCTCGGGCGTGCTGTTCATGGTCTTGACTCCGTACTTAAGTACGGAAGTAAGCTTACTCCATGAAACCAGACACCCCAACTGCGCAAGGCAGTACCGGAGGCGGCCGTGCGGCGCTCGCGGCCGGATTCGTCTCGGCCATCCTCGCATCGACCTGCTGCCTCGGGCCATTGGTGCTGATCACGCTGGGCTTCTCAGGGGCATGGATCAGCAACCTGACGGCCCTCGAACCCTACCGCCCGATCTTCATCGGCGCGGCCCTCGTCGCGTTGTTCCTCGCCGGGCGACGCATATGGGCGAAAGCCCCGGCGTGCGAACCCGGACAGGCCTGCGCGGTGCCGTCGGTTCGGCGCGGCTACGAGCTGCTGTTCGGGATCGTGGTCGCCCTGGTGATCGTGGCGCTCGGCTTCCCGCTGGTCGCGCCCTGGTTTTACTGAACGGAGGTTTTATGAAGAGATTGCTTGGTTTTCCGATGCTGACGCTCGCCCTGATCGTGAGCGTGCCAGTCATCGCCGCGACAAAGACCGTCACCCTGTCAGTGCCGGGCATGAACTGCGCCGCCTGCCCGATTACGGTCAAGAAGGCGCTCGGCAAGGTGCCGGGCGTGGCCAAGACGGACGTGAACCTCGACAAACGACAGGCGACCGTGACGTTCGACGACGCGCGGGCGAATGTAGAGGCGCTGACGCGGGCGACCCAGGATGCTGGCTACCCCTCGACGGTGGTCGGGAGCGTGAAGTGACTGCCGTCGTTCTGGAATCGACGTTGACTTGTCCGGAGTGCGGTCACACCAAGACCGAGACCATGCCTACCGATGCCTGCCAGTGGTTCTATGAGTGCGAGGCCTGCCACGCCATACTCAAGCCCAAGCCCGGGGACTGCTGCGTCTATTGCTCCTACGGCACTGTGCCGTGCCCACCAATCCAGGAGCGTGGCAGAGGTAGTTGTTGCGCCAGCTGAGCGCCAGTCTCAAGCTGAAGGAAAGCCCAGCAGCCGACGCTGCTCGCCCCAGTCGCGAGGCAGCAGGTCTTGGCGGCCACGCAGCGTGTGCAGATTCAGATGCCGGGGCTGGCGTCCGTCCAGGATGGCCTCGACGATGTCGGGGGCCAAGAGGGTCAGGCGCAGCACCTCGGCCACCCAGCCGGGCTCCAACTTCAGGGCGCGGGCCAGGTCGGTCGTCGTGGGATAGCGCCCCTCCTCGAGCAGCCGCTTCCAGTAGAAGGCCTTGCCGAGCGTCTTGATCATCGGCGCATCCAGGCCGCCCGCGGTCGCAGCGGCGGACTCGGGCGTCGGCGGGATCAGGAGCTTGCGGTTCTGGCGGCGCTTGATCGTCAGCGGCACCAGCGTGACGCGCTGGCCATCGCTGACGTAGCTGCGGGCATCGGTTCCGACCTCGACGCGGATAGCGCGCTTGCGCGGGTTCGTCGTGGTGCTCATGCCGGTGTTTCCTCGGTCTGTGCGCTGGATTCCTCGACCAGCGGATGCGCGCCGATCTCGGGCCCCAATCCCAGCCAGCCGTCCTCGCGCCAGAGGATGTCGAGTCCGTGCTCATGCAGTTGGACCCGCTCGATCAGCAGCCGCGCGATGCGTTGCTGCTCGGCCGGGAACAACTGCGCCCACACGTCGCCGATGCGTCGCATCGCCACCACCACCTGCGCTTCATCGAGGGCAGCACCGGCCGGGTGGCGCTGGCACGCCCGCCAGGTGCCGATCAGCACCTCCGGCGCGGCGAGCGCCGCGTGGATCTGCGCGAGCACCGCGTTCTCGATCTCGGCCGCGGGCAGATGGCCGACGTCCGGGGCGTCCGACGCCAGGCTCGCGCCCGCGTTGCGGCGCTTGTGCAGGTAGGGGACGTAGTAGCGGTAGGTGCGCCCGCTCTTCTTCTTGACGAAGGTGTGCAGCATGCGCTGGCCGTCGGGCGCGAACAGCAGCCCCGCGAGCAGCGCCGGGTGTTGGGCCCGGTGTTCACGCGGCGCCTGCTTGCGGCGCGCGATGAAAGCGTGCGCGGCGTCCCACAGGTCTTGCGGCACGATCGCTTCGTGTTGGCCGGGATACCACGTGCCGTGGTTGCGGATCTCACCCAGGTAGATGCGGTTGCGCAGCAGCGCGAAGATGAACTGCTGGTCGATGGGTCGGCCCGTGCGCCGGCGCCCGCCTTGGGTCACCCAGGCCTTGGTGGTGTGCCCCTCGACCGCCATCTCCCGCACCAGCCGTGCAGCCGAGCCATGCTCGGCGTAGCGCCGGAAGATGTCGCGCACCAGCGCCGCCTCGCGCTCGTTGACGACGAGCTTGCGATCGACGACGTCATAGCCCAGCGGCGGCATGCCGCCCATCCACATGCCCTTCGCCTTGGAAGCGGCGATCTTGTCGCGGATGCGCTCGCCGGTGACCTCGCGCTCGAACTGCGCAAAGGACAGCAGGATGTTGAGCGTGAGCCGCCCCATCGAGGTGGTGGTGTTGAACTGCTGCGTGACCGAGACGAAGGAGACGCCGTTGCGGTCGAACACCTCCACCAACTTGGCGAAGTCCGCCAGGCTGCGGGTGAGTCGGTCGATCTTGTAGACGACCACGATGTCGATACGGCCGGCCTCGATGTCGGCGAGCAGCCGCTTGAGCGCCGGGCGTTCCAGGTTGCCGCCGGAGTAGCCGCCGTCGTCATAACCCTCCTCGACGGCGATCCAGCCCTCGTGGCGTTGGCTGGCGATGAAGGCCAGCCCCGCGTCGCGTTGGGCCTCCAGGCTGTTGTACTCCTGGTCCAGTCCCTCATCGGTGGACTTGCGCGTGTAGACCGCGCAGCGCCTCGATGGCGTGACGGGACCTGGGGCTAGCGTGGTCGACGAGGACACGGGCCGTTGTGATCTCATGCCGGCTCCTTCTGGCCGAGCTTGGTCTTGAGACCGAAGAACGCGGGGCCCGACCAATGCGTGCCGGTGATGTGGCGGGCGATGGCCGTCAGGCTCTTGAATCGCTGCCCTTGATACTCGAAGTCATTGGGCCCGCGCACCAGCACCCGGTGCTCGACGTCGTCGAAGAACCGCGTGAGCACCGTGCCCGGCAGCAGCCGATTCGCGTCGTGGCGAAGCTGGCGCGGCAGGATGCCCGTCTCACCGATCTCCTCGAGCTTGCGGCGGGTCGCGGGCTTCAAAGCGCCGAAGGCGCGCTCCTGGATCCTGTAGGCGAGCCGGCTCTCCAGCCAGGTGCGGTGGTGATGCTTGGGCCGCTCCTCGAAGTACTCGTCCCACAGTGCCCACAGATCTTCCATGGCCAAGTCGGGCAGCTGCGCGACGCGGGCGGCGATGGTGGTAGCGTCGACTGTGGGTGCGTGTGCCGTCATGGGCGAACTCCGTTGTTGTTATCGGGGTTCGCATTCACGCGCTGTGGCCCGCACAAGCCAAGGCCAACCGAGTCGCTGTCGGTGGCGGGACGGCCAGGCGGCGGAAAGGGGCGTGCGCGCAGCCGCAGCAGGGCGCAGGCCAGCAGATCGACGATCTCTTGGTGCGCGTGCCGAGGCCGATCAGCCTCGAGGGCCGGGGAGCGGGGTTCGAGTTCGTGCATGGTCGGCGTTTCGATGGGAAACGCCGCTCATGCTAGGAATCGAGGGGCTCCGCGTAACGGGTTTTGGCGGGGATGCGCGGGCTACGACGCCCTGCGTCATCGCACCTGGTGCTGGCCTGCCGAGACGAACCGGTCGTAGCTGTCGAAGCTTTCGCCGTCCTGCCAGGATCGATCCCAGGCGCGCGGCTCGGCACTTTCCAACAGCAGCAGGGTCAGGACGCGATCTCTCGAGGCGTAGCTGTGCTTGAACTCGCGTAGCTTCATGTGGGGTGCCTCCTCCGGGCACCAGATCGCAGCAGACATCTCGATGCCGTCCCACGCCTGCTCGACGCTCGCGTCGGCGGCGAGCGTGCCGGGTAACGGCTCTTGCGGATCGCCGGTGCGCCGGATGCGCGAGCGCGTCCTGACGGCGCTGCTGCTGCGCCATTCGTACTTCGCGTAGCCGTTGTCCCAGTAGACCAGGATCGCGCGCTGCGAGGTGAACTTGATGAAGCGGATGCACAGCGCCTCGAACGAGACCTGGAAGCGCTTGGCAATGGCGCCGAGGACGTGCAGATCGATGCGTCCGTTCGAGATCCACTCGCGCAGCCGATCGCCGGGCATCAGCAAATTGCTGGCGAAGTCGTCGGCCTCGCGCTCGATCAGGCGCATGGTCTCGTGGCCGGAGTGGACGCTCTCCTTGTCACAGTGGAAGCGCGGCTGCCGGTCGCGGTGCAGGACGAAGTGCCCGAGCTCGTGAGCGATGGTGAATCGCTGGCGCTGCGGGCTGACCGTGCCGTTGTAGGCGATACCCCAGACCTCAGGGTCGCCGGGATCCCGCGCCAGCATGCCCTCGAAGGCATCGTCGTTGAACTGCACCGGGGGACGAATTTCCCGAACCCCTTTGCCGTAGGGCGTGGTCGGCAGCATCTGCCGCACGACATCGAGATCGACGGCCTCGGGCACGTCCGCGCCGTACCACGCCCGCAGCCACTTGTGGACATGGCTGGCAGCAATCGAACCGGTGAGGTGGCGCGCGGCGCTCAATCGTCAGTCCCCGCCCTGGCCCTTGTCGGGGAACATGATCTCGAGCGCCTGCCGGTAGCGCCTCTTCTCCTCCTCCGTCATCCCGGCGTACTCGCGGAAGAAGGCCACGTCCTCGGGACTGGCCTCGGGAACCTGGGGGATGGGCTCACCCATGATGTCTTCCATCGTGACGCCCAACACCCTGGCCAGCGCCTGCACGCGCTCGGCGGAGGGGCGTTGGCCCTCCTTCATCTCCAGTTCCCAGATGTAGGCCTTGGTGCAGCCGACCGCGTCGGCGACTTGCTGCAAGGTCAATTTCTTCGCCTCGCGGAATCGCCGCAGGCGAGATCCAAACGCGGAAGCCATGGCGATGTCCCGTCTCGAATCGACTGTCAGTGTAGGAAAACAGACCGCAAGTATAGCCACGAGATACCAAAAAGCGCCAGACGTGCCACGATGATTGACAAGCGGGAATGGGCGGGACACAATCGCGCCGTATCTCGCTGCTTTACTCTGACGAGATCGCCGTTCGGTAACCCAGTCGCCGGCCCGCGAACCAGCCCCCCTCGGTCCGCAGCCCCCGACACCCCTTCGGAAAGGACCGAGAAGATGAAGAAGACCTTCGTCGACGTGCTGCTCGAACTGCCGGTGGACGCGACCCTCAGCGCTTTCCTGGCCTCGCACGGCCTGCCCGTGGCCGACGATTTCGACTGGGAGGACACGCCTCGCGCCTCGCAGGCACTGGTGGAGGCCGTTCGGACCTGGCCCGACGTCGCCGCCCGTGACCGTCTGATCGGCAACCTCATGGCCAGCATCCAGCTGGCCGACCCGGCCGGCAAGCAGGCGATGTTCCAGGCCGCCGCCGGAGACGGCGCCGCGCTGCTGGGTCTCGTGGCATGCCGGAGCGACACCCACCGCTCCTTCTGGCTGTATGCCAACCATCCGGCGCTGTTCGAGCGGGCCTGCGAATTCGACTACCTGGAGCGCCACGGATCGCAAGCCCAGCAGCACGACCTCGGCGTGAAGCGCCGGCCGAACACCTCGGATGCCGCACTGACCGCGCTGCGCCAGGCCATCTCGGCCTTCTATCAGCGCGAGCTTCAATGCGGCGACGGCAGCGTGGCTTACCTGGTGGAACGCAGCCCCGGCGTGTTCCTGCTGACGGTCCACGTCAAGGATCTGGCGATGCTGCGCCTGGAGTTCGAGGGCGCCCATCTCACCCGTCGCATCGGCAACCCGAACATCCACATGGTGCTGGAGTACGCAGTGGCCACCGGAGTCGTTCGCACCCTCGTGCGCGGGGGCGCCAAGTACCACCAGATGCTCGTCGACGCCTTCGCCGAGCACCTGCTGGGCGTCAAGGTGGACGCGCACCGCATCAAGCCGCCGACGCTGGACCTGTCGGTCTTGCGCCTCGGCTTCGATGTGCCGCAGGCCGTGGCGGACGGCTTCGTGGCGCTGCAGGTGAAGTCGATCTCGGTGCTGAGCCCGAGCACGGCACTGAAGCTTGATTGCACGGCGATGGCGTCGAGCGAGCAGCGCTGCGTCACCGAACTGCTGCGCGAGGAGTTCCCCGGTGAGGATCCGCTGGCCCGCGGCTGGTTGATCACGTCGGCACGCATCAACCTGTACTACCCGCCCGAACCCGGAAAGGCTCGTTCCAAGGTCATCACGGTCGAGGTGACGCGTCGCGGGCGGCTGAACCTGCACAAGTTCGATGCCGCGTTGCAGACGCAGTTGGAGGGCTACCTGGTCTCGCTGGGCATCTTGCAGCCCGGCCAGACGCTGAACGCCCAGGAAGCGCCGCCGGAAGCGGACACGGCCAGCCCGCAGCCGATCTACGAGGATTGATCGGTGGCCACGCACGACGCTTGGGCCCTGGTGTGCCGCTTGTTCGCGGGCGGCACGCCCATCCTTCGAGCCGCGCTCTCACCCCGCGAGATCGCCGCCTTGCCGGCCCTCGGGCAGGCGGTGAAGCCCACGGCCCTGGACCAGCGATTCGTGCTGTGCCCCTACTGTCACCAGCAGCGGGCGCAGGTCTGGGGCGACGGGCACCAGGGGCGTACCTGCCATTGCCCCGAGTGCGGGCCGGTGGACGTCGCGGCCGACGACATGGCCGCGTTGAGGTTGGACGAGGACTGGCTGCGCCGAAAGCTGCGGCTGGCGCTTTCGATCGAGAGCCGCGACGGCATCGACGCCCTCGGCGATGGCGTGTGGCGCCTTGGCGATTCCCGGCGCTCGCCGGTCCTGCTGGCGCGCGATCTGATCCGGCTATGGCGCGAGCCGGCCCTGCTGGAGCGGGTGCGGGTCGCAGGCGGGCCGATCCGCGTCATCACGCCGAAGCCACGCGAGACGCGTGGTGCCCCCTTCGGGGCGGGCATCGAGTGGCTGGCGCTGGAGGATCGCTTCGCCTTCTACGGAGGCGGCATCTCGTTCATCGCCCCGACGGGAGAGCCGCCGGCAGCACAGGCCAGCGATCCAAGGACGCCGGTGAAGGGGCCTTTCTCGGCGGATTTCCGCTGGGTCACGCTGCCCGACTGGCCGCACGGCCCGATCCGGCTGACCGAGGCTCAGGCCGCAGTCTTCGACGCACTGTGGTCGTTCAAGGGGGAGCCCCGCACCGCCGAACAGATCATGCGGCGCGCCGGGCTGGACAGTGACAAGCCCATCGACGTGTTCAAGGTCAAGGCGCGCGACAAGGGCAAGCCCGAGGCCGAAGGGCCGCTCTTCGCCTATCGTGCGCTCGTGGTGGTGCAGGGACGCCAGGGGCTGTACTCGATGCCCTGTGCTGCAGCATTGGGCCCCGTGCAGGCTTGATGCCTTGCTCAACCACGGCGTTGCCAGCAAAACGGTGTCCGGGGTCAAACTGGAGCTTGCGTGCCGTTGCGGGCAGTAGTTTTGTCAGGTCCAAATGCGCCGTTTGGCCTGCGTCAGTTTCCCGGCGGTCTCCAGCTGTACATACACCAAACGCCTCTGGTCATCCACCGCGTCGCAACTCCCTGACACCCCGGCCCAGCTTGCGGCGCAACAGGGCCCGCAGGGTCACC
>MEEC01000002.1 GCA_001724315.1 Lautropia sp. SCN 70-15
GGCTGCTCGTGCTCCTGCGCGGCGGGCTCGCCTGGCTTCGCCACTGGGCGGGCTTCGAGGCGGGACGGCGAATCCGCGAGACCGCACGCCGCCTCGCGCTCGACGGGCTGGCTGCCCTGCCCCGCGCTCATCGCCCCGACCCCGGTACCGCCAGCACCAGGCTGATCGAGCAGGTCGAGGCGCTCGACGCCTACCATGGCCAGTACCTGCCGCAGCGGGTGTTGGCGCTCGTCGGGCCGCCGATGGTCGCGGTCGCCGTGATTCCGTTCAGCTGGGTCGCCGCGCTGGCGCTGGTCCTCACCGCGCCGGTCATTCCTCTCTTCATGGTCCTGATAGGCCGCGCAGCCGAGTCGGCGAGCCAGCGGCAGTTCGAGCGGCTGGCCTTGATGGGCGGGCGTTTCCTCGACCTGCTCAAGGGGCTTCCGACCCTAAAGCTGCTCGGGCGCGGCGCCGAGCAGGCCGAAGGCGTGGCGCAGGCCGCAGATGCCTACCGGCGCGGCACCCTGTCCGTGCTGCGCATCGCTTTCCTGTCGTCGGCGGTGCTCGAGCTGCTCGCCTCCGTGGCAATCGCGTTCACCGCCGTCTATCTCGGCCTCGGCCTTCTCGGCCGGCTGGATTTCGGGCACTGGGGCAAGGGTGTGGACCTGCGCGAGGCCCTGTTCATCCTGATGCTCGCGCCGGAGTTCTACCTGCCGCTCCGGCAACTCGGCGCCCACTACCACGCGCGTGCTCAGGCGATCGGCGCGGCGCCGGCGCTGATGCCGGTTCCGGACCGGCAGTTCGAGCCCGGGGTCGGCGATATCGTGGACGAGGCTGGCTCGCCGGTGCCGGCCATGCCGGTCCCGGACGCCTGGCGGGCGATCCTCCTCGAGGGGGTGCATCTGCAGCACGCCGACGGACGCCAGGCTCTGGCGGGCGTCGACCTGAGGATTCTCGCCGGTGAGCGGGTGGCGATCGTCGGCACGAGCGGCGCGGGGAAGACGAGCCTGCTCGACCTGATGCTCGGTCTCGTCCGTCCGAGTGCCGGGCGCATCCTGCTCGAGACCGCGGGCGTCGGCTCGGTGGACCTCCGGGCGCTTGACGTGAATGGCTGGCGAGCAGGGGTCGCCTGGCTCGGACAGAGCCCGGAGTGGTTCTCGGGGACTGTGCGCGACAATATCCGCATCGGCGCGCCCGATGCCGACGACGCCGCTGTCGAGGTTGCCGCAACGCGCGCCGGCGTGCTGGCCTTCGCCGCCACGCTGCCGGCCGGCCTGGACACGCGACTCGGCGAGGACGGCGCGGGTCTTTCGGGCGGACAGTTGCAGCGGATCGCGCTCGCACGGGCGCTGCTGCGCGACTCCCCGCTGTGGGTGCTCGACGAGCCGACCGCACATCTGGACGAGGAGACCGAAACAGAACTTCTCGCCACCCTGGCGAGCCTGTCCGCCGGCCGCACACTGGTGATGGCCACCCATCGGCCACCGGATCCCCGCCTGTTCGACCGCGTGATCCGCCTTGCCGAGGGACGGGTGGTCCGGGTCGGGACGCCCGCCTGCGGGGCACGGGAGCACGAGGTCGTCGCGGCGGACGAGCACGGGTCGCGGATGCTGGCTCGCGCGGCTCCGGGCGAAACCGCGGGCGCTGCCTTGACGCTGTCATCAGGCGCGCGGCCGGAGGATCGGGATCGTGCCGTGAAGGTGCCCCTGTTCGCGCTTGCCTGGCGCCGGCGCGGTTCGTTCCTGCTGGCGCTGCTGCTGGGGCTGGTCACCGTGTTCGCCGGAACCGGCCTGCTTGCCATGTCCGGCTGGTTCCTCAGCGCAGCCGCGGTTGCCGGCGTCTCGGCGGGCACGGCGGCAGCCTTCGAGATCTTCCGCCCCGGTGCCCTGATCCGCCTTCTCGCCATCCTGCGCACGGCTGGCCGCTACGGGGAACGTTTCGTCAGCCACGACGCGACGCTGCGCCTGCTGGCGGACCTGCGCGTCTGGCTCTACCGGCGGGTGGAACCGCTCGCACCTGCGGGACTGTCGGGCACCCGCAGCGCGGATCTCCTCCAGCGCCTGGTCGGCGACGTCGATGCGCTCGACGGTCTGTTCCTGCGCACCGCCGCGCCAGCCATCCATGCCTGGGTGCTATCGGGCGCGGTGGGGCTGGGCATCGCTCTCGGATTCGGTCCGCTGCCTGCCGCGGCCGCAACGCTGCCGCTGCTGATCGCGGTCTGCGCGGTGCCGGTCCTGCTCGTTCGCTTCGGTGACCGGGCCGGGCGGCAGGCCACGGCCTGCCAGGCCGCACTGCGCGGCACGGCGGTCGAAACCTTGCGCGGCCTGACCACCCTGCAGCTCTACGGGGCCTGGCCCGAAGCCCGGAAAGCGGTGCTGACGGCGTCTCGCGATTGGCTCGCCGCCCAGGCGAGCCTGGCCCGGCTCGAGGGGGGCGGACTGGCGGCAACGCTGGTGCTCGGCGGTGCGGCGGCCCTGGCGCTGCTGGCGGCCCTCGCGCCGCAGGCGGCCAGCGGTGCCCTGCCGGGTCCCTGGGTCGTCGGCGCGGTGCTGATGGTGCTCGGCATGTCGGAGGTGCTCGGTCCGCTCGCCCCTGGTTTCCTGCATGCGGGACGGCAGCGTGCTGCCTCACGACGGCTCGGGGAGATCGTATCGATGCGGCCCGCCGTTGCCTTCCCGGCGCCGCCCGAGTCGGCTGTGGAGCAACGCGGTTTGCCCGCCGGTACGGACTTGGTGGTGACCGGACTTCGATTCGGCTATCCGGCGGGCCGCCCCGTGCTTGACGGAATCGACCTGAATATTCCAGCCGGCACCCACCTGGCGGTGGCCGGGCCGAGCGGCTGCGGCAAGTCCACGCTGCTGGCGCTGCTGGCGCGGGTTGCGGATCCTGACGCGGGTGCGATCACGCTGGGGGGGCGCTCCCTGCCCAGCCTGACCGAGCGGGAACTGCGCGAACGTGTCGCGCTGGTGCCCCAGCATCCGCACGTATTCGATGCCAGCCTGGCCGAGAACCTCAGGATTGCCGCGCCGCAGGCGAGTGAGGCCGAGCTCTGGCAAGCGCTGGAAACGGTGCGGCTGGCCAGTTGGATCCGCGGCCTCCCCGCCGAGCTGGAGACCCGCGCGGGCGCATTCGGTGCGGCGCTGTCGGGCGGGCAGGCGCGTCGCCTGGCCATTGCTCGCGCACTGCTGTGCGCAACGCCTGTCCTGCTCCTCGACGAGCCGACCGAGGGTCTGGATTCCCGCACCGAGGCGGAGATGATCGGGCTGCTCCGAAATGCGATGGCGGGGCGCACGCTCGTGGTCGTCACGCACCGGCCTGCGGTTGCGAAGGCCATGGATCGTGTGCTCAGGCTCGGCGAAGCCGCGGCAAGCGTCGCACCAGCGAAGGGTTGCCGCTCCGAGACTGCCTGAATAGGCACTCGTTACGTCATCGATGGCACTGCCAGATGCGGCTTAAATTAATAAATAACATTATATACGTCTCACAAGTATTTGATTGAACGTTCTTTAAATCCAGGTTTGAATCTGGCACGAATCGTGAAGGTGAATCGGTATCGAGATCCTTCCACTGGAGTCAGCGATGACCGAATCCGTTTTTCCCCAGCTTGCCGCCGACGGGCCGCAAGACTCACCGAGTTCCGACTCCAGTTGCGAGTGCGAGCGCCGCAAGCTCTTGATCGTCACCGGCGCGATCGGCGCTGCAGCCGCCGCGGCCACCGCAGTCCCCTTCGTCTCGAGCCTTGCGCCATCGGAACGGGCCCGCAGCGCCGGCGCCCCTGTCGAGGTCGACATCTCCGCGCTGGCGCCGGGCAGGCTCATGGTCGTCGAATGGCGGGGCAAGCCCGTCTGGATCCAGCGGCGCACGCCAGCGATGCTCGGCACCCTGAAGGGACAGGAGCGCCAGCTTGCCGATCCGGATTCGGAAGTGCCCCAGCAGCCTGCCTATGCGCAGAATGCGCACCGCTCGATTCGCCCCGACGTGTTCGTGGCAGTCGGCATCTGCACACACCTCGGATGCTCGCCGGTCGAGGTGTCCGCGGGCGCGGGCAATCCGAGCGTGCCCGGCGACTGGCAGGGCGGCTACTTCTGTCCCTGCCACGGCTCGACCTTCGATCTGGCCGGACGCGTGTACCGGAACAAGCCCGCCCCGACCAATCTGGAGGTGCCGCCGCACCGGTTCCTCGGCGACACGAAACTCGTCATCGGCGAGGACAGCACGGCCTGAGCTGTGTAAGCTGGCCTGCGTCTGGAACCCTGCCCGGAGCCGCCCGATGACTGTCAAGCGCCTGCAGATCGAGTCCTTCTTCGACGAGGACACCTCCACCTTCAGTCACCTGGTGCTGGACGGATCGAGCGGGCACTGCGCGATCCTCGACCCGGTGCTCGGCTACGACCCGGCTTCCGGTCGCACCGACGACACCGGCGCCCGCCGGCTGGCGCATCGCGTGCAGGAACTCGGCGCAAGGCTGCAGTGGATCCTCGAAACCCACGCCCATGCCGATCACCTGTCGGCCGCGCCCTTCCTGAAGCGGGCGCTGGGCGGCAAGATCGGCATCGGCGAGCACATCCGCGAGGTGCAGCGCCGCTTCGGCGAGCTGTTCAACGAAGGGCCGGCGTTCGCGCGCGACGGGAGCCAGTTCGACCGCCTGTTCGCCGACGGCGAGCGCTTCGCGATCGGCTCGCTTCAGGTCCGGGTGATGCACACACCCGGTCACACGCCGGCCTGCCTGGCCTATGTAATTGAAGACCAGGACGACACGGTCGCTTTCGTGGGCGACACCCTCTTCATGCCCGACTACGGCACCGCCCGCTGCGATTTTCCGGGCGGCAGCGCCGCCGCCCTGTACCGCTCGATCCAGAAGCTGCTCTCGTTGCCGCCGCAGACCCGGCTCTTCATGTGCCACGACTATCCGCCCGATGGCCGCGCCATCCGGTGGGAAACCACGGTGGCCGAGGAGCGGCGCGACAACATCCACGTGCGCGACGGCATTGACGAGGCCACCTTCGTGGCGATGCGCCAGCGCCGCGACGCCACGCTGGGCGCGCCGCGGCTGATGCTGCCCGCCATCCAGGTGAACATGCGCGCGGGCGGGCTCCCGCCGCCCGAGGACAACGGGATCAGCTACCTGAAGATCCCGGTGGACGGTCTGGGCCAGGCCTCTCAGCAGGGACGCTCGGCGCCCTTGCGGGCGTAGAACCACCAGGTGATCGCCACGCAGGTCACGTAGAAGCCGATGAAGCCCCACAGCGCGGCGTGCACGCCGCCGGTCATCGTGAGCGACATTCCGTAGGTCTTCGGAATGAAGAAGCCGCCATAGGCGCCGATGGCCGCGCTGAAGCCCAGCACCGCGGCCGCCATCATGTTGCCTTCCTTGACCGCGGCCGCCTGCGCCTCCGGGCCCTTGCCTTTCACGGCCTCCATCGCCTCGTCCATGAAGATCACCGGGATCATCCGGAAGGTCGAGCCGTTGCCGATGCCCGAGGTGGCGAAGAGCACCAGGAACGAGACGAAGAACCCGGTGAGATTGCCGCCCTGCCCGCCTTCGGGAAGGAACTGCAGCACGCCGATCACGCCGACGATCATGGCCACGAAGTTCCACAGCGTGACCCGCGCGCCGCCGAGCTTGTCGGACAGCCAGCCGCCGAAGGGCCGGATCACCGCGCCGAGGAAGGGCCCCATCCAGGCGAACTCGAGCGGATTCACGTTCGGGAACTGCGACTTGATCAGCAGCGGAAAACCCGCCGAGAAACCGATGAACGATCCGAAGGTACCCAGGTAGAGCCAGCACATCAGCCAGTTGTGCTTGCGCCCGAAGATCACCGCCTGGTCCTTGAACGAGCTGCGCGCATCGGCGATGTCGTTCATCATCAGGAAGGCCAGCAGCGAGGTGACCACGATCGGGATCACCCAGACGAAGGCCGCGTTCTGCAGCCAGATCTTGCGGGTGCCGCCGTCGGCCAGTTGAACGATCTGCGGGTCGCCGCCGAACCAGCCGAAGATGCCCGCCGCGATGACCAGCGGCACCATGAACTGCACCGAGGACACCCCCAGGTTGCCCAGTCCGGCATTCAGGCCCAGCGCCGAGCCCTTTCGTTCCTTCGGGAAGAAGAAGCTGATGTTGGCCATCGACGAGGAGAAGTTGCCGCCGCCGAAGCCGCAGAACACGGCCAGGAGCAGCATGACCCAGTACGGCGTATCGGGGTTCTGAACCGCGAGGCCGATGCCGATCGCCGGGATCAGCAGGGAAAGCGTGGACAGCACCGTCCAGCGCCGCCCGCCCACGATCGGCACCATGAACGAGTAGAAGATCCGCAGCGTGGCCCCTGAGAGCGCGGGCATCGCGGCGAGCCAGAACAACTGGTCGGTGGTGAACTTGAAGCCGGCTGCGGGCAGTTGCGTGACCACCGCGCTCCAGACCATCCAGACCGCGAAGGCCAGGAAGAGCGCCGGGATCGAGATCCAGAGGTTCTGGTTGGCGATCGCCTTGCCTTCGGTTTCCCAGAAGGCCTTGTCCTCGGGCGTCCAGATGGTGAGCACGCGGCCCGTGCTGCGGGAGGTGTCGCTCATGAGCGGGTCCTTGTCTTGTTTGTGCCTCGTGATCGAGCCCCGCGGGCTTCGCAAGCGGCGTCCGATCGCGCAGACTCTACGCGCTGCGCTCAGGCGCCGACAACACCCGGCACCTGCAATCCGAACGAGGCTTGACGAAGATGAAGGAGGCACTCATGAAGTTGTACGTCGGCAACAGGAACTACTCGTCGTGGTCGATGCGGCCCTCGGTGCTGATGCGGCAGGCCGGCATTCCCTTCGAGGAGATCGTGGGGCGCTTCGACTCCTTCGAGCCGGGCTCGGCCTTCAAGCGCACGATTGCCGAGCTGAGCCCGACCGGCAAGGTGCCGGTGCTCGAAGCCGAGGTCGACGGCGCACGCCTGCTGGTCTGGGACACGCTGGCCATTTCCGAGTTCCTCGCCGAACGATTCCCGGAGCGGCGCCTGTGGCCCGAGCGGGCCGCGGCGCGCGCCCGGGCGCGCTCGGCCGCCGCCGAGATGCACTCGGGATTCCAGGCGCTCAGGGCCTGCTTTCCGATGAACATCGAGGCCAGCCTGCCGGACGTAGGCGCGCGGCTGCTCGCCGAGCGCGGTGACGCGGCGGCCGACCTCGAACGGGTCCGCCGCCTGTGGCGCGACTGTCTGTCGGCTTCGGGCGGTCCCTTCCTGTTCGGGGACTTCGGCATCGCCGACGCATTCTTCGCGCCGGTGGTGATGCGGGCCCGGACCTACGCGCTGCCGCTCGACGACGACTGCCGCGCCTACGCGCAACGCGTGACGGCCGCCCCCGGGGTGGCCGCCTGGATCGAACTCGCCCTGGCCGAGAAGG
>MEEC01000003.1 GCA_001724315.1 Lautropia sp. SCN 70-15
GCGGCGTCTCCCGGCGCGGCAGAGTTCCGCGCGGCGAGCTGCTCGGCGTTCACCAGCCGGATCGGTTCGCCGTCCAGCCAGGCCAGCAAGGCGTCGGCCATGCCTTGCCGGAAGGCGGCGAAGACCTTGTCGTTCACGTAGCCCAGGTGCGGCGTGAGGACGACGTTGGGCAAGGACAGGACCGGCGAGCCGGCCGGCAGCGGCTCGACGCCGAACACGTCGAGCGCCGCCAGCCCGGGGCGGCCGCGCGCCAGCGCATCGAGCAGCGCCGCCTCGTCGACCAGCGCCGCGCGCGAGGTGTTCACCAGCACCGCGTCGCTGCGCATCCGTGCCAGGTCGCCGGCGCCGACGATGCCGCGGGTCCGATCCGACAGCACCAGGTGCAGCGACACGACCGCCGAAGTCTCGAAGAGTTCTTCTTTCGACACCCGGCGCGCCCCGCCCGCCTGGGCCCGCGCGTCGTCGAGGTTGGGGCTCCAGGCCACCACCTCCATGCCGAAGACCCGGCCCACCGCCGCGACCCGCGCGCCGATCTGGCCCAGGCCCACCAGCCCCAGCCGCTCGCCTTCGAGGTTGGCCGGCAGCGGGTAGGGCATCCCGTGGGCGTCGCCCCGCCAATGCCCGCGCCGGATGCCCGTGTCGGCCATGGTGACGCGCTTGGTCGCCGCGAGGATCAGCGCCCAGGTCAGCTCGGCGGTGGACGACTTGCTCGGCCCGAAGGGGGTGAAGGACACCGGAATTCCCCGCCTGGCGGCAGCCAGGTGGTCGAACGCCAGGTTTCGCTCACCGGTGAACACCACGAATTTCAGTCGCGGCAGGTCGTCCACGACCGCTGCGGGGAAGGGCGTGCGCTCGCGGACCAGGCAGACCGCGTCGAATTCGGCCAGCGCCTCGATCGCCTGCTGTCGCGAGCCGAAGGGCCGGTCGAAGACGACCACGCCGGCGCGCGAGCGGATCGTGTCCCAGTCGGCGCCGAAGGCGAGCGATCGCTCGTAGTCGTCGCAGACCGCGATGCGGGGCCGGCTCGATGCGTGCGTCCGGCCTTGCGTCATTTCCCGGCCTGGATGTTGTGGTCCTTGACCACCTTGGCCCAGCGATCGATCTCCTTGTTGAGGAAGTCGCCGAAGGCCTGCGGCGAGCTGGCCGTGATGTCCATGCCTTGCGCCGACAGCTTTTCCTTCACGTCGGGCTTGGCCAGGATCTTGGTCAACTCGGCGTGCATCCGGTCGACGATCGGTTTGGGCGTACCGGCGGGCGCGAGCACGCCCCACCACGCGAGCGCCTCGAAGCCGGGCACGCCCTGCTCGGCCATCGTCCTGGTGCCGGGCAGCGCCGGGGAGGGCGTCGACGAGGTAACCGCCAGCGGCTTCAGCCTTCCGGCCTTCACGTGCGGCGAGACGAGGAAGACGGTGCCGATGGCCGTCGGCACCTGTCCGCCGTTCGCATCGGTCATCAGCGGGCCGCCGCCGCGATACGGGATGTGGTTGAACGAGGTTCCCGCGATGTCGCCGACCTGAGTCATCGCCAGGTGGCCCAGGCTGCCCGTGCCGACCGAACCGAAGGCGAGCTCGCCGGGCTTCTTCTTCGCCTCGGCGAGCATCTCGGCGAAGTCGTTCCAAGGCTGAGAGACGTGCGCGACCAGCGCCATCGGCGACGTGCCGACCAGCATCACCGGGGCGAGGTCCTTCTTGGTGTCGAAGGACATGTTCGGGATCACGCTCGGATTGACCGCGTGCGTGTCGAACACCACGACCCAGGTGTAGCCGTCCGCCGGTGCCCTGGCGGCGTCGGCGGTGCCGATCGAGCCGGCGGCGCCGGTCTTGTTCTCGACGACGACGCTCTGACCGAGCGGCTCCGCGAGGTGCTGTGCGAACAGGCGCGCCAGCGGATCGACCGAGCCGCCGGGAGGGAAGGGCGAGATGATTCGGACGGTCTTCGCCGGCCATGCATCGGCCGCCAGCGCGACGGGAGCGGGCGCCAGCAGCGCCGAGGCGGCAAGCGATGCGGCGACTGCCGCGATGAGGCGTGTCTTCATGGTGGTCTCCTCGTTTTCTCTTGGCGGGAACGGAACGCGAAACTAGCATGCAGGAGGCTCGCGTGGGCAATTCCGGGCCCGTCGCGTCGCCGGCGCGGCCGATGCGCTTTAGAATGTCGGAATATGCCCCAGACCGCTGATCGCGAGCCGGGCGCCACCGTCCGCGCGGACGGGCGCACCGAGAACGCGCAATTCATGTTCCTGAACCGGCTTCGCCGCGAGCGCAGCCGGGTCGAGATCTACCTCGTCTCGGGCACCCGCCTGCAGGGGCGGATCCAGTCCTTCGATGGGCGCATGCTGCTGCTCGCCACCGAGACCGGTGTCGTGGCCCTTTACCACCAGGCCACCGCGACCGTGCAGCGCTCGCTGGCGCGCCCCAAGCGCGGGATGCCGCGCAGCCAGGAAGACCGGCCGCGCAAGGTGATGCTGCGGCCCAGGTCCGATGCCGGGTACGCCGCCGAGCCCCGCCACGATGAAGACATTCCCGCGCGGCCGCCATTCGGCCTGCGCCAGGCGGCCGACTACGGCGCTTCGGGCGGCCAGCCCGCCACGCCGCCGGTGGTCATCAAGAAGCGCCGCTCGCGGCTGCTGGTCAAGCCCGACGAGGAGTGACCGGCGCTCGCTCGCGCGGGCGGCGGACGCTCGTGCGCGCTGCGCTCACTCGTACTCGCGCGGCTTCCACCACGGGAAGAACGCCGGCATGTCCGTCGAGACCCGGTTGCGGAACTCGGCCGGGCGCTTCTCCAGGAAGGCGGTCACGCCTTCCTTCGCATCCGCGGCCCGGCCGCGCGCCCAGATCGCGCGGCTGTCCACCTTGTGCGCCTCCATCGGGTGGTCGGCGCCGGCCATTCGCCAGATCATCTGCCGGGTGAGCGCCACCGAGACCGGGGCGGCGTTGTCGGCGATCTCGCGGGCCAGCGCGCGCGCCGCGGGCAGCAGCTCGTCGGGCGCGTGCACCGCGGAAACCAGTCCGCCGGCGAGCGCCTCCTGCGCCGGGAACACGCGGCCGGTGTATGTCCACTCGAGTGCCTTGCTCACGCCCACGATCCGCGGCAGGAACCAGGACGAGCAGGCTTCCGGCGTGATGCCGCGCCGCGCGAACACGAAGCCGAAGCGTGCGTTGTCCGACGCGAGCCGGATGTCCATCGGCAGTTGCATCGTCACGCCCACGCCGACCGCCGGGCCGTTGACCGCGGCGATGACGGGCTTCAGGCACTCGAAGATGCGCAGCGACACCCGCCCGCCACCGTCGCGGACGGACTCGTGGCCGAGATCCGGTTCGCCGTCGGGCAGCAGCGGCACGCCCTGCTTGTCCGGCCGGTCGCCGCGCGCCTCGTAGTCGAAGGTCTTGCCGCCGGCCGACAGGTCGGCGCCCGCGCAGAAGGCGCGCCCGGCGCCGGTCACGATGACCGCGCGCACCGCGTCGTCGGCGTCGGCCCGGTCGAAGGCGTCGATCAGTTCGTTCATCATCGTGACGGTGAACGCGTTCAGCTTCTCGGGCCGGTTCAGCGTGATCGTGAGGATGCCTTCTTCGACTTCGTACAGGATCGTTTCGTAGCTCACCGCGGACTCCTTGGCTCGGCAGGGATCGGATGCCGGATGGTAAGGCCAGGCCGGAAGCGAAATCGGCGGGGCCTGCGCGCCCGGCGTTCCGTTCTATGATCGGCCGGGCACCGGGCGGATCGGCCGGGAATCCGGACCGGCCGCCGTCGGCGCCCATCGCGGAGCGTGCCCTTGACCTTCGAACAACTGACGATCCTCGCGATCCTCGCCGCCACCGTCGCCATGTTCCTGTGGGGACGCTGGCGGCACGACATGGTGGCCATGGGCGCCTTGCTGGCCTGTGTCCTGACCGGACTCGTTCCGCTGGACGCAGCGTTCGCCGGCTTCGGCCATCCGGCGGTGATCACGGTCGCCTGCGTGCTGATCCTGAGTCACGGCCTGCACAACTCCGGGGCCGTGGACGCGCTCACCCGGGCGGTCATCCCCACCCAGTCCGGGCCCACGCTCACGATTGCCGCGCTGACCGGGCTCGCGGCCCTGTTGTCCGGGTTCATGAACAATGTGGGCGCGCTCGCGCTGCTGATGCCGGTGGCGATGCAGGTGGCGTCGCGCCAGTCCCTGCCGCCCGGCAAGGTGCTGATGCCGCTGGCCTTCGGATCCATCCTGGGAGGCATGACCACCCTGGTCGGCACGCCGCCCAACCTGATCGTGTCCGGCTTCCGCGAGCAGACCGGCATGAGCGGCTTCGGCATGTTCGACTTCACCCCGGTAGGCCTGGCGGTCGCGGCCAGCGGCGTGGCCTTCGTCGCCCTGGTCGGCTGGCGCTTCGTGCCGACCCGCGAGCGGGCGGGCGTCGAGACCTTCGAGACGGCTGCCTACCTGACCGAGGCCCGGATTCCCGACGACAGCAAGGCCGACGGCATGACCCTGCTCGCGCTGGAGCTCGAACTCGAGCAGGCGGGCGCGCAGATCGTGGGCCTGGTGCGAAACGAGGTCAGGGTGACTGCCCCGAGCGCGAACCGGCGGGTCCGGGCGGGCGACATCCTGGTGATCGAGGCCGAAGCCGAGGCGCTGGCGGAGGCCCTGTCCGGCCTGGGCTTGAAGCTGGAGGAGTCGAAGCGGCCGCCGAGCGACGGGGGGGAAGACGAACCGGCGGATGGCAAGGCGGACGCGGTCGAGCCGGATTCGCGCAGAGGGTCGTTCGCGGGCAAGGCGAGAAGCGATCGGGCAGCGAGCCCCGTGCAGGCGACTGCCGGGGCAAGTTCGGACGAACCCGAGGAAAAGAAGCGCGACAAGGGCCGAGCCGACGAGATCGCCCTGATCGAACTGGCGGTGCTGCCTGGCGCCGCAATCGCCGGCCGCTCGGCCAGCGACATCGAGTTGCGGACCCGCCACGGAATCAACCTGCTCGCGTTGTCCCGGCAGGGCAGGCGGTCGACCGCGAGATTGCGCACCATGCCCATCCGCGCCGGCGACGTTCTGCTGATGCAGGGGCCACCGGAAACGCTGATGCAGTTCGCGTCGTGGGCGGGCTGCGTGCCGCTGGCCGAGCGCTCGCTGCGCATTCCGAGCCGGCGCAAGGCGATCACGGCCAGCGCGATCATGGCGCTGTCGATCGCGGTGGCGGCGTTCGGCCTGCTGTCGGCGGCCGTGTCGTTCGCGGCAGGCGTGCTCGCCTCGATGGTGTTCCGGACGGTGCCGCCGCGCCAGGTCTACGAAGCAGTCGACTGGACGGTGATCGTGCTCCTGGCGGCGCTGATTCCGGTCGCAGGCGCGATGGAAGCGACCGGGGCGGCCGACCAGATCGCGCGCTTCCTGCTCGAAGGCGTCGCGCGCGGCGATCCGGTCATCGCGCTGGTGCTCATTCTCGTGGTGACCATGACGCTGTCCGACCTGATGAACAATGCAGCCACCGCGGCGGTGATGTGCCCGATCGCGCTGGGGGCGGCCAGTCAGCTGGGCGCGCATCCGGACAGTTTCCTGATGGCGGTGGCAATCGGCGCCTCGTGCGCCTTCCTGACGCCGATCGGCCACCAGAACAACACGCTGATCCTGGGGCCGGGCGGCTTCCGCTTCGGCGATTACTGGCGACTTGGCCTGCCGCTCGAGATCCTGGTGGTGGCCATCAGCATCCCGATGCTGCGCCTGGTCTGGCCTTTCTGAACCTTCGAGCGAGAACGCATCGATGAGCACCGAAAAGCGACCGATCGGCCTCACTGGCCGCGAGATCTTCCCGATCGGCCTGGGCTGCATGGGCATGTCCGAGTTCTACGGCCCGACCGACGAGGCCGAGTCGCTGCGCACGCTGGAGGCGGCCTTCGATGCCGGCGTCGAAACCTTCGACACCGCCGACATCTATGGTTTCGGCGAGAACGAGCGATTGCTCGGGCGCTTCCTGAGGGGAAGGCGCGATCGCGTCCACCTGGCCAGCAAGTTCGGGATCGTGCGCAAGCCGGGCTCCTACGAACGGCGGATCGACAATTCGCCCGAGTACATCCGGGCCGCCTGCGAGGCCTCGCTCGAACGGCTGGGCACCGACCGGATCGACCTCTACTACATGCACCGGATCGCCGAGGACACGCCGATCGAGGCGTCCATCGGAACGCTGGCCAGGCTGATGGAGGAGGGCAAGATCGGCGCGATCGGCCTCTGCGAAGTCTCTCCGGCCACGCTGCGGCGCGCCCACGCGGTGCATCCGATCGCGGCGGTGCAGAGCGAGTATTCGCTGTGGACCCGCGATCCCGAGGCAGGCATGCTGCAGGCGTGCCGCGAGCTGGGCGTGTCCTTCTTCGCCTACAGCCCGCTGGGCCGCGGCTTCCTCACCGGCCGAATCGCCGACCCGGGGCAGCTGGCCGAGGGCGATTTTCGCAAGTCCAACCCGCGCTTCCAGGGCGAGAACCTGGCGCGCAACCAGGTCATTGCCGACACGGTGCGGCGATTCGCAGTCGAGAAGGCCTGCACGCCGGCGCAGCTGGCGATCGCCTGGCTGCTCGCGCAGGGGCCGGAGGTCATCCCGATCCCGGGCACCAAGCGGGTGGCCTGGCTGAACGAGAACCTGGGTGCGGTCGACGTGTCGCTGAGCGCCGACGACCTGGCGCGGATCTCGGCCGCCTTGCCGGCCGGTATCGCGGCGGGCGAGCGCTATACCGCGGAAGGCATGAAAGGCGTCAACGTGTGACCGGACCCTCGTCCGGTCCGCCCGTGGCGGGTGCCGGGACAGGCGAGATTCCCTGCGCCACGGCGGCCTCGCGTTCGACCTCGAGCGCACGCAGCAAGGCCGGGCGCGTGCGCAGCCTTGCCCAATAGGCGGCAACCGCCGGCTCGAAGCGCGGCACGAAGCCCAGGTGCTCGGCCACCAGCAACGCATAGCCCACCGACACGTCGGCGGCGGTGAAGCGCCCGGCGCAGAGGAACTCGCGCTCGGCCAGCACCGGCTGCAGCGTGCGCAGCCGCGCGAGGAACCACTTCGTGTAGTCCTCCACGACCTGCGGCTGGCGGCGCTCCTTCGGCTCGAAGCGCCCGTAGCGCAGCACCAGCGTCTGCGGAAAGGTGAGCGTGGCCTCGCCGAAGTGCAGCCAGTTCAGCCAGGGTCCGAAGTCGGGCTCGGCCACGTCCACCGCGAGCACGCCGGGCGAGTAGCGCGCCGCCAGGTAGTGGCAGATCGCTGACGACTCGGTCATTCGCGTGGCCCCATCGAAGAAGGCGGGCACGGTGCCGGCAGGGTTCACCTCCAGGAACTGGCGAGCCAGCGCGCGGGGCGGGAAGGGCAGCATCTTCAGCTCGTAGGGCAGGCCGAGCTCCTCGAGCATCCAGAGCGGCCTGAAGGAACGGGCGCTCACGCAGTGGTGCAGGGTGACGGGTTTCATTCGGGAGTCCTGGTCAGTCGGTGGCCGGGCCGGCGTCGAAGGCCTCGACCGGCGTCAGCTTCAGCAGCGCCTTCGCGTCGTCCAGGCTGCCGGCGAGCCAGCGGTCGACGTCGGCGAGCTCGATCGCGATGACCGAGCGCTTGTCCTGCGCGTGCGGCCCGAGCCGGGGGTCGGGCTTGTGCATCCGGCTCATCAGCGGGTGCGCGTCGGCGTTGATCGTCAGCATCGTGTAGCTCTCGACCAGCTCGCCGGTCTTTAGATCCAGCCAGGTGTTCCAGAGCCCGGCCAGGCCCCAGGGCGCGCCGTCGGCTCGCCGAAAGCGCCACCACACGTTGCGGCCGCTCTCCCAGCAGGGTTCGTCGAAGGATTCCGCGGGGATGATGCAGCGCTGCCCGCGCGCCCAGGGCAGCCGATAGCTCGCCTTGCCGGCCACTTCCTCCGACCGGGCGTTGTTGGTCTGGTAGCGCAGGGCAGGGCTGTCGGCGAAGTGCGGGATCAGGCCCCATTGCCCGACGACCAGCTCGCGCCGGCCGTCGCGCCACCGCACGAACGGACCCCGGGCGCGCGGGAAGACGGCACGGGGCCAGGGCGGCAGCGGAGACTGGGCGCCGACGTGCCAGAGCCGCTCGATCTCGGCCTGCTCGGGCGTCAGGTAACGATTGCACATCGCCGATGCTGCCGGACGCCGCGCCGGTTCACTGCCGGACCGCCTCGATCTGGATGGTCAGCCGGACCTCGTCCGGGATGCCCATGTCGATGCCCCAGTTCATGCCCCACTGGCTGCGCCGGATCGTGGTCTCGAAGTCGCCGCCGCAGACCCGGGCCTCGAGGATCGGGTTGTCGTAGCAGTTGAAGCGAAGCGCCTTCAGTGAAACCGGGTTCGTCCTGCCGAGCAGGGTCAGCGTGCCGTCCACGCCGGTGATCCGGTCGCCGTCGAAGGCGAACTTCGTGCCGGTGAAGGTGGCCTCAGGGGTGTTGGCGGCGTCGAAGAAGTCCTTGCTCTTCAGATGCTTGTCGAAATCGGGCACGCCGGAACTCACCGAGGCCGTGTCGATCGTGAACTTCGCCTCGCCGGTGCGCGCCTCGCGATCGAGCACGATGTGGCCGTCCTTGCGGTCGAAACGCGCGCGCACGGTGGAGGTGCCGAAGTGCAGCACCTCGAAGGTCACGAAGGTGTGCAGGGGCTCGACCTCGTAGCGCTGGGGGGCGGCAGTGGCGACGCCGGCCGATGCCGCCGCGAGGGTCGCGGCGAGCCGGCGCAGGGGAAGCCGGAAGCTTGCGGTGTTCATGCTCGACGCTCCTCTGGTGTGTGGGTCGACTCGTCGCCAGGCTGCCGGTCGCCCTCGCCGCGCAACTCCCGGTAGACCGCCGCGCGCATGATCATCATGGCCACCACCGGCGCCGTCATCAACACGAACGCGCTGATCAGCACCTCGTGGATCACCGGCCGCGACTGCGTGACCGTGAAGTAGACCATCGATGCGGCGAGGATGCATCCGGCGCCCAGCGTGATCGAGATCGCGGGGCCGTGCATGCGCTGGTAGAAGTGCTCCAGCCGGGCCAGCCCGAGCGCGCCGATCAGGGCGATCAGGCCGCCGAGCACCAGCAGGAACGCCACTGGGACTGCCGCCCACCAGGGCAGCGTTTCGACACCGGTCATTCGATCACCTCCCCGCGCATCAGGAACTTGGCCAGCGCAATGGTCGAAACGAAACCGATCAGGGCGATGAGCAGCGCCGCCTCGAAGTAGATCTGGCTGCCGTAGCGGATGCCCAGCGCCAGCGCGAAGATCATCGTGCACATCCAGAGCGTGTCGAGCGCCAGCACCCGGTCCTGCGCCGAGGGGCCGATCAGCAGTCGCAGCGCGCACAGCATCATGGCCAGCACCACGCAGGCGAGCGCGAAGAGCGTCGCGCCCGACAGCAGCGTCGCGGTCGTCATGTCCGGCCTCCACGGGGTGTCGCTTCCGGCGCCTCGAAGATCTCGATGATCGGGCGCTCGTAGCGGGTCTTGATCGTGCGCACCCACCATTGCTCGTCGTGCAGGTCGAAGACGTGTAGCAACAGTTCGTGGGTGTCCGGAACGATCTCCACCCAGACGGTGCCCGGCGTGGAGTTGATCAGGCAGGACAGCAGGGCCAGCCCGTGAGGGCTGCGCAGGTCGAGCGGGACGCGGATGAACTGCGAGTTCACGTCGGCCGACCGGCGAAAGAGGATGATCTGGCTGACGTTGAAGCAGGATCGCACGATCTCGATCGCCGAGAACCACATCAGGCGGAACAGCGCGAGCGGGCGATGGATTCTCGCGTGGCCGTGAGGCTGCAGGGGGCGGGCCAGCAGCGGCGCGACGATCCCGAGCACGCCGCCGAGCAGCAAGTGCCCGGGCGAGACGCTCTGGTTGAGCAGCAGCCACATCAGCAAGAGGCTCGTGGACACGAGCGGCGAAGGCAGCCACCGTCTCATCGCGGTCCTCCGAGCGTCGGCGCCCGCTGCACGGGCGGCTCGCCCAGCACGCGCTCGCTGTAGTCGCCGCTGCGCAACAGCCCGGCGGTCGTGCGGTCGAGAAAGTCGAATACCGTCCCTGCCTGCACGGTCAGCAGCACGCACAACAGCACCAGCGTGCCCACCGGAACGGCCTCGGAGAGTTTCAGCCTGGGCGGCGTCACCGCCCCGGAAGCCCAGAAGGTGCGCACCCCGAGGCGCATCAGCGAGATGATCGCCGCCAGGCCGCCCAGGACCATCAGCCCGATCAGCAGCCAGGTCGCTCCCGGCACGCCGCCGTTCGTCGCCGCGAGCATCGCGTGAAAGATGCTGAACTTGGCGACGAAGCCGGACAGCGGCGGCATCCCCGCGATCACCAGCGCGCAGGCGGTGAAGCTCAGGCCCAGGAAGGCGAGCGTGCCCGGAATGTCGACGCCGACCGGGTCCTCCGGCTTGTCCTCGATCGCGAAGGCCTCCATCGTGATAGCCACCAGCGACGCACCGGGCGGACGGATCCGCTCGGTCAGCTCGAGCAGCAGCATGAAGGCCGCCATCGCCAGCGTGGAGCCGAGCAGGTAGTAGAGGCCCGATGCGAGCACGGCGCCGCCGGAGTGCCCGATGACCGCCAGCAGCGTGCCCGAGGAGATGATCGCCCCGAAGCCCGCCATTCGTCCGCCGTCCTGGCTGGCCAGCATGCCGATCGCGCCGAACAGCAGGGTCGCCATCCCGCCGATGGTGAGCGCGGCCAGGCCGAAACCGCCCAGTTCGCCGGCGCCGTCCCCGAACACGGTCGACCAGACGCGCAGCACCGCATACACGCCGACCTTGGTCATCAACACGAGCATCGCCCCGACCGGCGCGGAAGCCGAGGCATAGGTCGTCGGCAACCAGAAACCCAGTGGCCACATGGCGCCCTTGGTCAGGAAGGCCAGCGCGAGCACCGCGGCGCCGATCTGGAGCAACCAGGCGTCCTGGGCGCCGAGGCCGGCGACGCGGGCCGAAAGGTCGGCGATGTTGAGCGTGCCCGAGGCCGCGTAGATCAGGGCCACGCCGACGAGGAACACCAGCGACGCCGCCAGGTTGACCGCGATGTACTGCATGCCGGCCCGGATGCGCAGCAGGTTGTAGCCGTGCAGCACAAGTCCGTAGGAGGCGGCCAGCATCACCTCGAAGAAGACGAAGAGGTTGAACAGGTCGTTGGTCAGGAAGGCGCCGTTCAGCCCCATCAGCAGGAACTGGAACAGGGAGTGAAAACTGACGCCGACCCGATCCCAGCGCCGCGCCGAGAACACCAGCACGGCCAACGCGATGGTCGAGGTCAGCACCAGCATCAGCGCGGCGAGACGGTCGACCAACAGCGCGATGCCGAACGGGGCCGCCCAGTTCGCCGCGAGATAGACGCCGATGCCGCCCGGCCAGGACTCCAGGTCCGTCATGAGGAGAAGCGCCAGCGCCACCGCAAGCTGGAGCGCGGTGCTGGCCACGCCGACCGTGCTCTTCAGGGCGTGGTGCCTCTGGTTGACCGGGATCAGCAGCGCGCCCACCATCAGCGGCAGCAGGACGGGCACGACGATCAGGTGTTGCACCCACGGCAGCGCGTTCATTCGCGGGGCTCCTCGCCGTCGACATGATCGCTGCCGGTGAGGCCGCGCGCCCCGATCATGATGACCAGGTAGAGCGCGGTGGTGGCAAAGCCGATCACGATCGCGGTCAGGACCAGGCCCTGGGGAAGCGGGTCGGCGAACAACGCCGGATCGACGTCAGGCGTGAGCGTGATCGGCGGCTTGTCCACCCACAGGCGGCCCATCGCGAAGATGAACAGGTTCACCGCATAGGACATCAGCATCAGACCGGCGATGAGCTGGAAGGTCCGCGGCCGCAGGATGAGCCAGATGCCCGATCCGAAGACCACGCCGATCGCGATCGACAGCACCAGTTCCATCAGGCGGTCCTCTCCGTGCCGTCGAGGTCGTTCGTGCCGGCCTCCTCGCCGGGTTGGCGGTGCGCCCGCAGCGACTGGTGCGCGAGCGCCACCAGCATGAGCATCGTGGTCCCGACCACCACCACGAACACGCCCAGGTCGAACACGAACGCGCTCGGCAGGTGCAGCTCGCCGACGAGCGGCCAGCTCACGTGCGCGGTGTGGGTGGTGAGGAAGGGGTGCCCGAACACCCACGCGCCCAGGCCGGTCGCGCAGGCCAGCAGCAGGCCGAAACCCAGCCAGCGGTGCGGCCGCAGGTTCAGCTGTTTCTCGACCCACACCGTGCCTGCGAGCATGTACTGCACCAGGATCGCCACCGCGAAGACGAGGCCCGCCACGAAACCGCCGCCGGGGAGGTTGTGGCCGCGCATGAAGAAATACACCGCGATCACGCCCATGAAGGGAAGCAGGAGCCGAAGGTAGATGCCCGGCACCAGCAGATAGCCGCTGTTGGCCTGCTCGGCCGGTGTCTGGCTACTGGCCGGATCGTGCAGGAATCGCTGCTGGGGCGGAATGCCCGCGCTCTCGGGCGCGGGGCGGAAGCGGCGCAGCAGCGCGTAGACGGTGAGCGCGACGACGGCGAGCACGGTGATCTCGCCGAGGGTGTCGAAGCTGCGGAAGTCCACCAGCAGCACGTTCACCACGTTGCTGCCGCCGCCGCCCGTGAGCGCGTTCAGCAGGAAGAAGTCGGCGATCGTGTCAGTGGGCGGACGCGACAGCACCGCATAGGTGAGCGCGGCCAGGGCAAGGCCGCCGCCGACGGCGACCGAGAGGTCGCGCGCCCGGCGCAGCCACACCCGGTGCAGCGGCTGCGGCGGGGTGGCGATCGACTCGAGGCGTGGCGGGAGCCAGCGCAGGCCGAGCAGGATCAGGACGGTGGTGACGGTTTCCACCATCAACTGGGTCAGGGCCAGGTCGGGCGCCGAGAGCCACAGGAAGGTGGCCGCGGTGACGATGCCGGTTCCGCCGATCAGGGTGAGCGCGGCCAGGCGATGGTACTTGGCCATCCAGGCCCCGGCCATCGCGCAGGTGCCGCCGATCACCCAGATGCCCGCGAAGAGCGGATCGAAGCCATGGAGCGGGATGGTCGCCCAGGCAGGCAGCGCCCCGGCCAGCAGCGGCGGGACGGCCAGCAACGCCACCATCATCAGCAGCAGCTGGGTCTGCAGCCGCCGGGTGCCGAGCCGCCGCAGGAGCCACTCTGCCGCGCGCGTCACCTGCAGCATCGTCGTTTCGTAGGCCTGGGCACCGCTGAAGCGATGGATCAGCGGCACGTGCTCGCGCTGCTGCAGGTCGAGGCGGCGGCGCAGGACGACGTACAGCGCCACGCCGCCCACCAGGGCGAGCAGGCTCATCAGCAGCGGCAGGTTCAGGCCATGCCACACCGCGAGGTCGTAGGCCGGTGTGGCGTCGCCGAGGGTCGCCGTGACCGCGAGCCGAAGCACCGGGCCGATGCTCAAGGCCGGGGCAATGCCGACCACCAGGCAGCCGAGCACCAGCAGCTCCACCGGAAAGCGCATCCAGCGTGGCGGCTCGTGCGGGA
>MEEC01000004.1 GCA_001724315.1 Lautropia sp. SCN 70-15
GCCGATCCGCCCGACACCCGCGGGGGTTTCGGCTCGCCGGCGGCCCGCCGGGCCCGCCGCTCGGCGCGACGCTGGCGCCTGCGCTCGGCGGCGCGTGCTGCCGCGGCCGGATCGGCCGGGCGCACCCGGTTGCGCTGCCCGAGCAGGATCTCTGTGGCGCCGCACAGGTCCTGCAGGTAGGTCTCCTCCATGTGCTCGGCGAAGTCCTCGTCCTCGGCGGCGATGTCCAGCTCCCAGTTGCCCAGCCAGCTCGCCACGTTCAGGTTGCTCGAGCCCACCCGCGCCCATCGGCCGTCGGCCACCGCGGTCTTGGCGTGCAGCATCGGGCCGTTCCACTCGTAGACCCGTACCCCGGCCTCGAGCAGCGGCCGGTAGCCGGCGCGGCTGACCGGCGACAGGGCAGGAATGTCGCTGGCCCCCGGCACCAGCAGCCGCACGTCGACCCCGTCCATCGCGGCCTGCCGCAAGGCCTGGACATAGCTGGCCGTGCCCACGAAGTAGGCATCGGTCAGCCACAGGGTTTCGCGCGCCAGGGCGGCGATCAGCTGATCGAGTCGATACAGGCCGGCCACCTGCGGCATGCTCGCCAGCACGCGCAGCGTCGCCTCGCCGGCAGGCAGGATCGTGTCGGCGTCCGGCAGTTCGTCCTCGGGAATCGGCTCGCCCGCCGTGGCCCAGGCCCGGGCGAAGGCCTTGGCGATCTCGGCCACCGCCGGCCCGCGCACCGCTACCCCGGTGTCCCGCCAGGGCGCGGTGCCGCGCGCCGGGTCGCCGGCCCAGACCTGGCCGACGCACAGGCCGCTCACGAAGGCGACCTCGCTGTCCACGCACAGCGACTTGCGGTGATTGCGGCTGATCCAGCCGAAGGGGCTGACCAGGCTGGGCGGATTGAAGGCGCGCACCTCCACGCCGCCCTGCCGCAGCCGGTCCCAGTAAGCGCGCGAGGCGGTGCGCAGGCAGCCGAGCCAGTCGTACAGGACGCGCACGCGCGCGCCGCGCTCGGCGGCTTCGAGCAGGGCGTCGGCAAACTGCTGGCCGATCGCGTCGTCGTGGACGATGTAGTTCTCGAACATCACCGAGTCGCGCGCGCCGGCGATTGCCTCCAGCCAGGCGGGGTAGTTCTCTTCGGCGTCCCGGAGCAGCTCGATCGCATTGCCGCCGAGCAGCGGCGCGCCGGCGGTGCGCGACAACGCCTGCTCGGCGAGCAGGCGGAGCGGCGAGGTTTCGGTCTCGGGTGGCATGAGGCGGACGATAGCCCAAAAGCCGCGGGGTTCGATGACGCTCGGGCAGGTTGTCGGACCCGCGGGCCGGGCGTATAAAACGGAATCTTCGAGCCGGATGCCCGCGAGGTTTCGGATGGCCGGCGCGCCCCATGGCGCCAGCCGGCCCTCAGCGAGGAGGTTTCGATGAGAGTTCGCACGCTCGCGGCGGCCATCTTGGTTGCCGCCGCATCGGCCCACGTCGCGGCCGAAACGCCCGTGGAACGCGGCCGCTACCTGGTGAACACGATTCTCGCCTGCGGCAACTGCCACACGCCCAAGGATGCCGAGGGCAGGCCGCTCGAGGCCAGGGAGCTGGCGGGTGGCGGTCTGTCCTTCGACCTGCCCTTCTTCGCCGGTGCCGCTTCCAACATCACGCCCGACCGGGAAACCGGCATCGGATCCTGGACCGACGAGGAGATCGCCCGCGCGATCACGCAGGGGCTGCGGCCGGGCCACGGCCGGCTGCCCGGCACCGAGCTGGCGGTCGTGATGTGGGTCAACTTCTACAAGGCGCTGCTGCCCTCGGACCTGGCCGCGGTGGTGGCCTACCTGCGATCGATCCCGGCGGTGCGCAATGCGGTGCCCCAGCCGGTCTACCGGAAGCCGGTGCGCCGCGAGACGTATCCGGACGCGGAGCGCGGCTTCACCGAGGCGGACCTGCGCGACCCGGTCCGGCGCGGCGCCTACCTGGCCACGATCGGGCACTGCATGGAGTGCCACACGCCCACGGTGCAGGGCCGCACGCTGTACGGCGAGGCGCTGGGCAAGGGCGGCAAGGCCTTCCTGCCGAGCTTCGTCAAGGGCTACCCGGCGGGCTGGCAGGGCAGCACCTCGCCCAACGTCACGTCCCACGCCACCGCCGGCCTGGGCGGCTGGACCGACACCGAGATTGCCCGGGCGATCACCCGCGGCGTCTCGCGCGACGGCCGCGCGCTCGGGCCGCCGATGGGCTACCACTGGTACGCCGGCCTGAATGCCGAGGACGTCGCCGCGCTCGTTGCCTGGCTGCGGACGGTGCCGGCTCGCGACTGATTTTCCAGGCGATTTTCGGGGGCGCCGGCAGGGTCATCGTTTGCCGAAATAGTACTCAAAATGTACTATATCGCCCATGCAAACAGACCCTCGAACAGATCTTTATCGCGACGAAATCACCGATCCGACCGACACCCTCGAACAGTTCCTGGAGTTGAGCGCCGTTCACCTGGGGCTCGACCCGGTCGAGGCCGAAGGGCCCGGCGCGCAGGATAACTAGCCATGCTGCGAGTCAGCCGCCTCACCGACTACGGCACGATGGTCATGAGCCACATGGCCCGTTCGCCCGAGCAGCTCTTCAGCGCGACCGACCTGGCCACTGCCCTGGGCCTGGGCGTGCCCACGGTGGCGAAAGTGCTGAAGAGCCTGGCCCGCGGCGAGCTGGTCACCAGCGTGCGCGGGCTGCGCGGCGGCTACTCGCTGGCGCGGGCGCCCGAGCAGATCACGGTGGCCGACATCGTCGACGCGCTCGAGGAGCGCCCCTTCGGGCTCACCGAGTGCAGCGCCAATGATGGGCTGTGCGGCATCGAGGACGGCTGCGGCATCCGCGCCGGCTGGCTGTCGATCAACGACCTGGTCCGGCGCGCCCTCGAGGGCATGACGCTGGCCGACATGATCCGGCCCTTGCCGCGGCGCGAGCAAAGGATCGACCCGAATTCAATCCGAATCACCCGGAGCATCAGCAGATGAGCAGTGCAACCCGACAGCTCGACGCCTTCCTGGAGCGCGAGTACTCGGCCGGTTTCGTGACCGACGTCGAGGCAGACTCGGTTCCCAAGGGGCTGTCCGAAGACACGATCCGGCTGATCTCGGCCCGCAAGGGCGAGCCCGAGTTCATGCTCGAGTGGCGCCTGCAGGCCTACCGCAAGTGGCTGACCATGACGCCGCCCGAGTGGGCGCAGGTGAGCTTCCCGGCCATCGACTTCCAGGACATCGTCTACTACTCGGCGCCCAAGAAGCTCAAGGACGGGCCCAAGAGCCTCGACGAGGTCGATCCCGAGCTGCTGCGCACCTACGAGAAGCTCGGCGTGCCGCTGCACGAGCGCGCCCGGCTGGCCGGCGTGGCGGTCGACGCGGTCTTCGACTCGGTGTCGGTGGCCACCACCTTCAAGAAGCAGCTCGGCGAGCACGGGATCATCTTCTGTTCCTTCTCCGAGGCGGTGAAGGAGCATCCGGAACTGGTTCGCAAGTACCTGGGCAGCGTGGTGCCGCAGGGCGACAACTTCTACGCCGCGCTGAACTCGGCGGTGTTCTCCGACGGCTCCTTCGTGTTCATCCCCAAGGGCGTCAAGTGCCCGATGGAGCTGTCCACCTACTTCCGGATCAATGCCCGCGACACCGGCCAGTTCGAGCGCACGCTGATCATCGCCGAAGAGGGCGCAACGGTCAGCTACCTCGAGGGCTGCACCGCGCCGATGCGCGACGAGAACCAGCTGCACGCGGCGGTGGTGGAGCTGGTGGCGCTCGACGACGCCTACATCAAGTACTCCACGGTGCAGAACTGGTACCCGGGCGACAAGGACGGCGTGGGCGGCATCTACAACTTCGTGACCAAGCGCGGCGACTGCCGCGGGCCGCGCTCGCGCATCTCCTGGACGCAGGTCGAGACCGGCTCGGCTATCACCTGGAAGTACCCCAGCGTGATCCTGCGCGGCGACGACTCGGTCGGCGAGTTCTACTCGGTGGCGCTGTCCAACCACCGGCAGCAGGCCGACACCGGCACGAAGATGTTCCACCTGGGCCGCAACACGAAGAGCACGATCATCTCCAAGGGCATCTCGGCGGGCCACGGCAGCAACACCTTCCGCGGCCTGGTGCGCATGTCGCCCAAGGCCGAGAACGCGCGCAACTACACGCAGTGCGACTCGCTGCTGATCGGCGACAAGTGCGCGGCGCACACTTTCCCGACCATCGAGGTCCGGCACCCGAGCGCGCGCGTGGAGCACGAGGCCACCACCTCCCGGATCGGCGAGGACCAGCTCTTCTACGCGATGCAGCGCGGCCTGTCGGCCGAAGACGCCGTCTCGATGATCGTGAACGGCTTCTGCAAGGAAGTGTTCAAGGAGCTGCCGATGGAATTCGCGGTCGAGGCGCAGAACCTGCTGGGCGTGAGCCTGGAAGGCAGCGTGGGCTGAGCAGGCAACACGGATTCGAGCCGTCGACCCGGTCGGCGGCGTGAGCGGAAAACGGAGAAAGCACGGATGTTGACGATCAATGGCCTGAAGGCCTCGGTGGACGGCAAGCAGATCCTGCGCGGGCTCGACCTGCAGGTGAACGACGGCGAGGTCCACGCCATCATGGGGCCCAACGGCTCGGGCAAGAGCACGCTGGCGCAGGTGCTGGCCGGCCGCGACAGCTTCAGCGTCGACGGCGGCAGCGTCACCTGGGACGGCCGCGACATGCTGGAGCTGGCCACCGAGGAGCGCGCCCGCGAGGGGCTGTTCCTGGCCTTCCAGTACCCGGTCGAGATTCCCGGCGTGTCGAACGCCTACTTCCTGAAGGCGGCGGTGAACGCGGTGCGCCGGCATCGCGGCCTGCCCGAGCTCGACGCGATGGACTTCCTCGCCAAGGTCAAGGCCGAGATGAAGGCGGTGGGCATGCGCGAGGAGTTCCTGTACCGCTCGGTCAACGAGGGCTTCTCGGGCGGCGAGAAGAAGCGCAACGAGGTGCTGCAGATGGCGCTGCTCGAGCCGCGGCTCGCGATCCTCGACGAGACCGACTCGGGCCTGGACATCGACGCGCTGCGCGTGGTGGCCGACGGGGTGAACCGGCTGCGCAGCCCCGATCGCTCGATGATCGTCATCACCCACTACCAGCGCCTGCTCGACTACATCGTCCCCGACAAGGTGCACGTGCTGGCGCTGGGCCGGATCATCCGCTCGGGCGGCCCGGAGCTGGCCCACGAGCTCGAGGAGCGCGGCTACGCCTGGCTGCTCGAGGGCGCGCAGGCCGGACAGGGGCCGAATGCCCCGGCCACCGGCCCGGCGCGCGCCGCCGCCGCCCAATCCGGAGCCAAGCGATGAGCGCAGCGGAAACCTGGCTGGCCAGCTTCCGCGCGCAGGCCGCCGGACTGCCGGGCGCCGGGCTGCCGTGGCTCGACCGCGTCCGCTCGCAAGCCATCGAGCGCTTCGCGGCCGAGGGCTGGCCCAGCGGCAGGCTCGAGGCCTGGCGGCACACCTCGCTGCTCTTCCTGAACAACGAGTCCTTCGCGCCCGCGCCGGCGGGCGGCGTTGACGACTCGGCGATCCGCAAGGCGGTGGCCGCGTTGCGCGCGGCCGGCAGCGGGGCCGCAGCCCGGGGTGGCGATGCCGGCGCTTCGGCCGACGGCGGCCACTGGCTGGTCTTCGTCGACGGCCGCCATGCGCCGGCGCTCAGCCAGATCGGCTCGCTGCCGGTCGGCGCACGCATCGAGCCCTTGTCGGCTGCGCTGGCGCGCAAGGCCGACTCGCTGGAATCGCTGTTCGGCGACGCCAGCCAGGGCGGCAGCCCGGCGGCGCTCAATGCGGCGCTGGCCACCGATGGGGCCTATGTAGAACTGGCGGCGGGCGTTGCGCTCGAGGCGCCGGTGCACCTGGTCTTCGTGGCCGGCCCGGCCGGCAGCAGCGCGCAGGTGCGCAACCTGGTGCGCGCCGGCGCCAACGCGCAGGCCACCATCGTGGAGCACTACATCGCCTCGTCGGCCGACGCGGCCACGCTGACCAATGCGGTCACCCGCATCGAGGCCGACGCCGACGCGCGCATCACGCACGTGAAGCTGCAACAGGAGTCCGAGCGGGCGATCCACCTCGCCAGCATCGACGCCTCGCAGGCGCGCGGCGCGCGCTTCGAGTCGCACTCGATGTCCTTCGGCGCCCGGCTTGCGCGTCACGACATCGTGACCCGCTTCGGCGGCGAGGGCTGCGAGACGCTGCTCAACGGCCTGTACCACGTCGACGGCAAGCGCCACGTGGACCACCACACCCGCATCGACCACCTGTCGCCGCGCGGCACCAGCCACGAGTACTACCGCGGCATCCTCGACGGCGAGGCGCGCGGCGTGTTCAGCGGCCGCATCGTGGTCGGCCCGGGCGCGGTGCGCACCGACGCGATGCAGCGCGCCGACAACCTGCTGCTGTCGCCGCGAGCCGAGGCCGACGCGCGGCCCGAGCTGGAAATCTACGCCGACGACGTCAAGTGCTCGCACGGCGCCACCGTGGGCCAGATCGACGAGGCGAGCCTCTTCTACCTGCGCACCCGCGGCATCGACGAGGCGCATGCCCGCAACCTGCTGACCTGGGCCTTCGCGGCCGAGGTGCTGGCGCGCATCGAACTCGCGCCGCTGCGCGAGCGCGCCACGCAAGCGATCCGCTCGCGCCTGCCCGGCGGCGAGCTGCTGGAGACCATGGCATGAACCGCGCCGCCGATTTCCCGATCCTGTCTCGGCCGGTGCGCGGCAAGCGGCTGGCCTATCTCGACAACGCCGCCACCACGCACAAGCCCGAGCGCGTGATCGAGGCCGAGAGCGCCTTCTACCGCGAGTCGAACGCCAACATCCACCGCGGCGTGCACTGGCTGTCGCAGCACGCCACCGACCTCTACGAAGGCGCGCGCGAGCGGGTGCGCGGCTTCCTGAACGCGGCCCGCGCCGACGAGATCGTCTTCACCCGCGGCACCACCGAGGCGATCAACCTGGTCGCCTTCAGCTGGGGGCGCGCCAACCTGAAGCCCGGCGACGAGATCGTGCTCACCGAGATGGAGCACCACTCGAACATCGTGCCCTGGCAGCTCGTGTGCGAGCAGACCGGCGCGACGATCAAGGTGGTGCCGATCACCGACGCCGGCGAGCTGCGCCTCGATGTCTACGAGAGCCTGCTGGGTCCGCGAACGAAGCTGGTGGCCATCGGCCACGTGTCCAACGCGCTGGGCACGATCAACCCGGTCGCGCAGATGATCGCCAAGGCGCACGCGGTCGGCGCGCTCGCGCTGGTCGACGGCGCGCAGGCGGTGGCCCACCTGCCTGTGGACGTGCAGGCGCTGGGCTGCGACTTCTACGCCTTCTCCGGCCACAAGCTCTACGGCCCCACCGGCATCGGCGCGCTCTACGCGCGGTGCGAGCTGCTGGGAGCGATGCCGCCCTGGCAGGGCGGCGGCGACATGATCCTCACCGTCGCCTTCGAGGGCAGCACCTGGGCCGAGCCGCCGGCGCGCTTCGAGGCCGGCACGCCCAACATCGCCGGCGCGGTGGGCCTGGCCGCGGCGATCGACTACCTGGAAGAGGTCGGCCTGGAAGCGGCTGCGGCCCACGAAGACGCGCTGCTGGCCCACGCCACCACCGAGATCCGCAAGCTGCCCGGCATCCGGCTCTACGGCACGGCCGCCCGCAAGTCCGGCATCCTGTCCTTCACGGTGGATGGCATCCACCCGCACGACCTGGGCACGATCCTGGATTCCGAGGGCGTGGCCATCCGCGCCGGCCATCACTGCGCGATGCCGGTGATGACCCGCTTCGGCATTCCCGGCACCGCGCGCGCCTCCTTCGCGCTGTACAACGACGAGCGCGACGTGGCGGCGCTGATCGCGGCGATCGCCAAGGCCCAGAAACTGTTCGGCACGGAGGCCGCGGCATGAGCATGGGCGGCGGCGACCTGCGCGAGCTCTACCAGGAAGTGATCTTCGATCACAACCGCAAGCCGCGCAATTTCCACAAGATGCCGGAGGCCGATCACGTGGCCGACGGCCACAACCCGCTGTGCGGCGACCGGCTCACCGTGTACCTGCGCATCGAGGATGGCCGCATCGCCGACGTCAGCTTCGAGGGCCACGGCTGCGCGATCTCCACCGCATCGGCCTCGCTGATGACCGAGGCGGTCAAGGGCAAGCCGATCGAGGAGGTCGAGGCGCTGTTCCAGGACGTGCACGCCATGCTCACCGACGCGCCGCCCGAGGGGCGCGACTTCGGCAAGCTGCAGGTGCTGTCCGGCGTGCGGGAGTTCCCGGCGCGGGTCAAGTGCGCCACGCTGGCCT
>MEEC01000005.1 GCA_001724315.1 Lautropia sp. SCN 70-15
CACATCGATCGAGGAGAAGCCCGCCAGGCCGATGAGCCGGTATGCAGTCACCGGGCTGTACTTCTACGATTCGACGGCCGTCGAGATCGCGCGGGGGCTCCGGCCGTCGGCGCGTGGCGAGCTCGAGATCACCGACGTGAACCTTGCCTATCTCGAGCGGGGACAACTCGAGGTCTGGAAGTTGGGCCGCGGCGATGTCTGGCTGGACACCGGCACACACGACTCGCTGCTCGAAGCAGCGCAGTTCATCCAGACCCTCGAGAAACGCCAGGGCCTGAAGGTGGCCTGTCTCGAGGAGATCGCGTGGCGGCAGGGCTGGATCGACGCAGCCCGGTTGCGCGATCTTGCGCGCCCCCTGATGCACAGCGGATACGGCGAGTACCTGCTGGGACTGCTCGACGAGCGGATCTGGTGAGCGTTTCGCCGGGGCGATGCAATGAAGACGATCGAAACCGCGCTTCCCGGCGTCCTGATCATCGAGCCCAGGCTCTTCGAAGACGCCCGCGGCTTCTTCCTCGAGAGCTGGAACGCGCGCGCCTTCGCGCAGGCCACGGGCGTGGACCTGTCCTTCGTGCAGGACAATCACTCGCGCTCCCGGCGCGGCGTGCTGCGCGGGCTGCACTACCAGATCCGTCAGCCGCAGGGAAAGCTGGTGAGGGTCGTGCGCGGCGCGATCTTCGACGTGGCGGTCGATCTTCGGAAATCCTCTCCGACCTTCGGCCGCTGGTTCGGCGTCGAGCTCACCGAGGACAACCACTGCCAGCTCTGGGTGCCGCCCGGCTTTGGCCACGGCTTCCTGGTCCTGTCGGAGTCGGCCGACGTACTCTACAAGGCCACCGATTATTACGCGCCGGAGCACGAGCGCTCGCTGCTGTGGAACGATCCGGCCGTGGGCGTCGAGTGGCCGCTCGACGGCACTGAGCCGCTGCTGTCGGCGAAGGACGCTGCGGGGCTGCCGCTCGCGCAGTGCGAGGTCTATCCATGAGCGCCGCAGCGGGCCGCTCCGGGCGGGCGCCGGGGTGAAGATCCTGCTCACCGGTGCCACCGGCCAGATCGGCTGGGAGCTTGCCCGCAGCCTCCAGCCGCTCGGCGCGGTCGTGGCTTGCGGCCGCGGTCGCGCAGACCTCGCAGCCCCGGCTACGCTCGCCGCGCTTGTCGAATCGGTGCGCCCGCAGGTGATCGTCAACGCCGCCGCCTACACCGCCGTCGACCGCGCCGAGCAGGAGCCCGCGCTGGCCGACACGATCAACCGCGAGGCCCCCGGCGCACTGGCCGCTGCAGCCCGCAGAGTCGGGGCGCTGCTCGTCCACTACTCGACCGACTACGTCTTCGATGGCGGCGGCGATGCGCCCCGCCGGGAAGACGCCCGCGTAGCGCCGGTCAACGCCTACGGCCGCTCCAAGCTCGCCGGCGAGCGGGCCATCGCCAACGCGGGCGGCGACTGGCTGGTGCTGCGCACGAGCTGGGTCTACGCTTCCCGCGGGTCGAACTTCGTGAAGACGATGCTGTGGCTCGGCGCCGAGCGCGAGTCGCTGCGCGTGGTCGCCGACCAGGTCGGCGCGCCGACTTCGGCGCGGCTGATCGCCGATGTCACCGCTCACATCGTCCGGCACGCGCTGGCCGAGCGAGCGCAGCACCGGTTTGCATCGGAGATCCTGCACCTGTGCGCGGCCGGCGAGACGAGTTGGCACGGCTTCGCGCAGGAGATTTTTGACGGCTGGCGAACACTGGCCGGCGCGGACTCGCTGAAGCTGCGCGAACTGCTGCCGATTCCGTCGAGCGAGTACCCGACGCCGGCCGCGCGTCCGCCGAATTCCCGGCTCGACTGCTCGAGGTTGCGCCAGCGCTTCGGGATTCACCTGCCGGACTGGCGGGAGGGGGTGAGGATGGTGCTCGAGGAGATCGCCGAGCGGGCGATGTAAGTCATGGACATGATGGGTGCCATACATGCTGGAAATTGGCTCGATCGTGCTAATATTTGGCTATGTCATTGGCCGGCGCCATCTTTTCTCCCAGCCAGTCGAAGCTGTTCCGTTGGCTCTTTGGCCAGCCGGAACGCAGTTTCCACCTGAATGAGCTGCGACGGCTCACAGGGTTGGGCAGCGCGTCGCTTCAACGGGAGCTGCGCAAGCTCGCCGAGGCCGGTCTGGCCTCGTCCGAACGGGTAGGGTCCATGCGCCGTTTCCAGGCGAATCCCCAGAGCCCGGTCTTCGAGGAACTCGTGGCGCTGACGCGCAAGACCCTCGGTGTCGAACCGGCACTTCGCGACGCTCTGGCCGGGCTGGTTCCCAGATTGCGCGCTGCCTGGCTCTTCGGCTCGGTCGCGAAGGCGTCCGACACTGCGTCCAGCGATGTTGACGTGATGATCGTCTGCGACGACTTGCCTCTTGCCGAGATCCTCGAGGCACTCGTTCCTCTGGAGGCCGAGCTCGGGCGGAAGATCAGCCCCACCTGCTATACGACGAATGAGTTCGCGCGCCGGCGCGCGGAGCCGGACTCCTTCGTCAACCGTGTCCTGGCGCAGCCTGTGATTCCGCTGCTCGGAGAGACTGATGAACCCGCCCGAACTGGATAACCTGGTTCGCGTCGGCCAGTTGAAGGCCGAATCGCGCAACGACAGCGAAGTCCGCCGGATGCTCGCGATGGCGAGGACGCGGCTGGCCGATTCCGGTCATCCGGGCCTGTCCGCCGAAGGGCGTTTCACGAGCGCTTACAACGCCGCGCATGCAGCCGCCCTGGCGGCCTTGCGCTGGCATGGATACCGGAGCGAAAACCGGTTCGTGGTGTTCCAGTGTCTCGCACACACCGTTGGCTGGCCGGCGCAACGATGGCGCATCCTCGACTCTGCTCATCGGAAGCGCAATCTGGCCGAGTACGAGGGCTTCCTCGAGGTCGAGGAGTCCCAGATAGAAGAACTGCGCGCCGTTGTCGGTGATCTGGTCCGGGAGGTTTCCGGTCTTGTCGGGTCCTGACGAAGGTGAGCCCACCGGAAAGATCATGACCCTGTCCACTGCGATTTCCCCCACCATCTTCAAAGCCTACGACATCCGCGGCATCGTCGACCGCACCCTCACCGTCGAGGCTGTCCGCGCCATCGGCCTCGCTCTCGGCACGAAAGCCCGCCAGGCCGGCGCCACCGAAACCGTCATCGGCCGCGACGGCCGCCTCTCCGGCCCGACCTTGTCGCAGGCGCTGGCCGACGGTTTCCGCGCGGCCGGCGTGAGCGTGATCGACATCGGCATGGTGCCCACCCCGGTCGTCTACTACGCCACCTTCGAGCTCGGCACGGGCACCGGCGTGGCGGTCACCGGCAGCCACAACCCGCCGGACTACAACGGCCTGAAGATGGTGGTTGCCGGCGAGGCGATCTACGGCGACGCGATCCTCGCGCTGCGCGACGCGATCGCCGCCGGCAGCCTGGAGGAAGTCCCGCCGACCGAGCGGGGCGGCTACCGCACGGTGGACCTCGGCCAGCGATATCTCGACCGCATCGTCGGCGACGTGAAGCTCGCCCGCCCGATGAAGATCGCGATCGACTGCGGCAACGGCGTGGCCGGGGCGCTCGCGCCGCAACTGTTCCGCGCGCTTGGCTGCGAGGTCGTCGAACTCTTTTGCGAGGTCGACGGCAACTTCCCGAACCACCATCCCGACCCGGCGCACGTCGAGAACCTGCAGGACCTGATCCGCTGCCTGCGCGAGACCGATGCCGAGATCGGCCTGGCCTTCGACGGCGACGGCGACCGGCTCGGCGTGGTCACCAAGGACGGCGCCATCATCTGGCCCGACCGGCAGATGATGCTGTTCGCGCAGGACGTGCTCTCGCGCAACCCGGGCGCCGAGATCATCTACGACGTGAAGTGCAGCCGAAAGCTCGCCGAGCACATCCGCGCGCACGGCGGCCGGCCGACGATGTGGCGCACCGGCCATTCGCTGGTCAAGGCGAAGCTCAAGGAGTCGGGCGCGCCGCTGGCCGGCGAGATGAGCGGCCACGTCTTCTTCAAGGAGCGCTGGTACGGCTTCGACGACGGGCTCTACACCGGCGCGCGGCTGCTCGAGATCCTGTCGCGCCATGCCGACCCGAGCGCGGTGCTGAACGCCTTGCCCGACTCGCCGGCCACGCCCGAGCTGCAGCTTAAGACCGCCGAGGGCGAGAACTTCACGCTGGTCGAGGCGCTCGAGCGCACCGCCAGGTTTGACGGCGCGACCGAGGTGATCACGATCGACGGCGTGCGGGTCGAGTACCCGGACGGCTTCGGGCTGGCCCGGCCGTCGAACACCACGCCGGTGGTGGTGATCCGCTTCGAGGCCGATACGGCCGAGGCGCTGGCGCGCATCCAGGGGGCGTTCAGGGAGGCGATCCTGGCGGTGAAGCCGGGGGCGGCGTTGCCGTTCTGAAGCCCTGAGGTTACACTTCGTCTTGTAACCTGAGAGGCGTCACTGTGGAAGCGACCACCAAGGATCTTCGGCTTCACACGCGGGAGCTCATCGCCGCGACCGACCGTGGCGAAGAGGTGATCATCACCTGGCGCGGGAAGCCGCGAGCCAGGTTGATCGCGTTCGATCCCGATCGACCCGTCGCCGCCGCGGGCGCCCGGAATCCCGCCTTCGGCCTGTGGCGGGATCGCGATATGAATGTAGAGGCGGAAGTTCGGGCCTTGCGGGCGCCGCGCCGGTTCGGCTGATGCTCGTCGACACGGATGTCCTGATCTGGAACCTGCGCGGCAACGAGCGTGCGGCGACTTTTCTGGATGAGCAGCCTGGCTTCTTCGTCTCGGCCGTCAGCTACATGGAGCTGCTGCAGGGCCTGCGCGACAAGCTGGAGCTGCGCGAACTTCGCCAGGCGATCCGATTCTGGGACGCGCGCATCGTGCAGATCGACGAGGAGATCTCGGCGCGAGCGATGTTCCTGGTCGAGGAGTACGCGCTGAGCCATGGCATGCAGATGGCCGATGCGCTGATCGCAGCGACCGCGGTGGCGCTTGGCGTGTCCCTCGTCACGGCCAACGACAGGCACTACCGGCACATCGAAGGGCTCGATGTCGTCATCTTCCGCCCCTGACATGAACCTCGCCCTCATCAAGACCAGCTCCATGGGCGACGTGATCCACGCCCTGCCGGTCGTCACCGACATCGTCCGCGCGATGCCCGGCGCCCGGATCGACTGGGTGGTCGAGGAGTCCTTCGCCGAACTGCCGGCGCTGCATCCGTCGGTGAACGCGGTGATCCCGGTCGCGATCCGCCGCTGGCGCAAGTCGCTGTTCGATGCGGCCACCCGCCGCGAGATGGCGTCGGTGCGCGCGCGGCTGCGCGAGGCGCGCTACGACCTGGCGCTGGACCTGCAGGGCCTGGTCAAGAGCGCCTGGGTGGCGCGGATGACCGGCGCGCCGATCGCCGGTTTCTCCCGGCGCTGCGCGCGCGAGCCGCTGGCGGCGCTGGCCTATCGCCGGCGCTTCGACGTCGATCCTTCGCTGCACGCGATCGAACGCCTGCGCTCGCTGGCGGCACAGGCGCTCGGCTACCGGGTCGAGGGGCTGCCGGCGTTCTCCCTGTCGGCGCCCGAGGAGCCCGTGCCGGGCCTGCCCGAGCGCCCGTATGCCTTGCTGCTGCACGCGACCTCGCGCGCCGAGAAGCAGTGGCCGGACGAGAACTGGCGCGCGCTGATCGCGCGGCTCGCGCAGCAGGGGCTGGTCGCGGCGCTGCCCTGGGGGAGCCCGGCCGAGCGCGCCCGGGCCGAGAGCCTGGCAGGCGCTGCGGCATCCGCACTGCGCCCGGTCGTGCTGCCGAAGCTCACGTTGCGTCAGTGCGCGGCTGCGATCGCCAGCGCCCGGCTGGTCGTCGGCGTGGACACCGGGCTCACGCATCTCTCGGCGGCGCTCGACGCGCCGACGGTGGCCTTGTTCGCGGCCACGCCGGCCTGGCGCTTCGGCCCCTACTGGACGCCGCGCGCCGAGAGCCTGGGCGAGGACGGGCGCTGGCCGGACGTGGCGTCGGCGCTGCAGGCCGCCGACAGGGTGCGCGCGGCGCGGCCGGTGGGCCATCGACCCGGGGCGGAGGGCGGGCTTGCCTGATCGACCGGTCGCGATCCAGCCCCCGCGCGCGGTCGAGCGTCCGCACGAGCGCCTCGCCCGCGGGCTCTACTCGCTCGCGTGGCTGCTGGCCACGCCGCTGGCGCTCGGCTACCTCGCCTGGCGCGCGCGCCGGCAGCCGGCCTATCTCGACCGGATCGGCGAGCGGCTCGGCATTCATCCGCGCCGCGGCGACGACGCGCCGCTGATCTGGGTCCACGCGGTGTCGGTCGGCGAGACCCGCGCCGCACAGCCGCTGGTGCGCGCGCTGCTCGAGCGCCATCCCGGTCACCGGCTGCTGCTTACCCACATGACGCCCACCGGCCTGGAGACCGGCCGCGAGCTGTTCGGCCCGCTGATGGCGCCGGCTCGGGGCGCGATCGGGTCGCCGGAAGCGTCGGCAGCTGGGACCAGCCGTTCGCGATCCGGCGCTTCCTGCGCGCGTGGCGGCCGGCCCTGGGCATCGTGGTCGAGACCGAACTGTGGCCGAACCTGGTGGCGGTGTCGCGCGCCGCGGGCGTGCCGCTGGCGCTGGTCAACGCGCGACTCTCGGAGCGATCGCTGCGCAAGGGGCTGCGCTGGCGTTGGCTGATGCGGCCGGCGCTGGCCGGGCTGGCCGGCGTCTTCGCCCAGACCGAAGCCGATGCGGGCCGGAATGTCCTGGAGCAGCCGCGTGGAAAAGCCGCCCGGCAAGACGGCTGACCGGCCGTATCCCGATATCAGGAGCGCTGGGCCATTCGTTTTGGGAAGGTCGTCATGCGCGCAAAATCGCTCCGGGAAGCGGCGCGGTAACCAAGGATCAACGGTCGGTATCCTATGGTGC
>MEEC01000006.1 GCA_001724315.1 Lautropia sp. SCN 70-15
GCGGCCGCCGTGTCGGCGGCGTCGTGCACCCGCGCGTAGAGGAGGTCGGCGTCGTGCTCCAGGCGCGACAGCATGTAGCCCTCGACCAGCTCGCGCGGGTAGCGCTCCAGCCCGGCCGCGAGCAGCGCGGCGGCGGCCACCAGCACCAGGGCCAGCCACAGCGAGAGCCGGTTGCGCAGCGAACTCATCGCGCCTCGGCTACGCCGGTCCCCGCTCCGTCGCCGCGGAACAGGTAGCCCTGGCCCCGGCGGGTCTCGATCCGGTCGGCGCCGATCATTCCGCGCAGCCTGCGCACGTAGACCTCGATCACGTTGCTGTCGCGATCGCCGTCGTAATCGTAGACATGCTCGGACAGCCGCGTCTTCGACAGCACCTCGTTCGGGTGGCGCATGAAGTAGCGCAGCAGCCGGAACTCGGTCGCGGTGAGCGGCTGCTCGCGCGCGGCCGTTCGGGCATCGGTCTCCTGTGCTGCATCGGTGCCCTGTGGGGCATCGTTCTGCGGAACGCCTTCGGCCACCAGGCACTGTCGCGCCTCGTCGAGCCGCCACGGGCCGACCCGAAGTTCCGGCGCCTGCGCCGGTGCGGCCCGCCGCAGCAAGGCCTGAACGCGCGCGAGCAGTTCCTCGGGGTGGAAGGGCTTGCCCAGGTAGTCGTCGGCGCCGGCCTGCAGGCCCTCGACGCGCTGCGCCCAGCCGTCGCGTGCGGTGAGGATCAGCACCGGCACCGTGTTGCCCGCGGCGCGCCAGCCGCGCAGCACCTCGAGGCCGGGCCGGCCGGGAAGGCCGAGATCGAGGATCACCGCGTCGTAGGGCTCGGTGGCGCCGAGGTGATGCGCGTCGATGCCGTCGGCGGCCAGGTCCACGGCATAGCCCTCGCGGGCAAGACGATCGCGGAGCCGGTTGCCCAGCTCCGCGTCGTCTTCGGCGATCAGCAGCCGCACGGGGTCAACGCTCCTTGCGACGCAGCACCTCGCCGGTGCCGGCATCGAGCTCGAGCTTGTGGACCTTGTTGCCGGTGTCGATCAGCTTGACCTCGTAGACGTAGCGGCCGTTCTCGCGCTCGAGTTCGACCTCGACCACTTGCCCGGGCTGCGCCTGCCGGGCCCGCCCGAGGATGTCCTCCATCGACAGGATCTTGCCGCTTTCGCGCAGTTGCCGGACTTCGTCCTGCCGCAGGCCGCTGTCGGCGCTGGCGGGCAGGGCGGCGATCAGGCCGGCGCCGGCGATCCCGGCAGTGGTGACGAGGGCGAGGATGCGTGACTGCTTCATGATGGACTCCAATCGTTGCACTTTAGTGGGAAAGCCCGGAGGCGGGGTGATCCGGCGTTTCGGCGCCGGTGTGCTCGCGCGCGGGTTTGCGGCCGGTGGCCATCGCGCGAACCAGGTTCTCGCGATGCACCAGGCTCTCGACGACGACGCCGGCCACGTGCACCCCGACCAGCAGCATCGTTGCGTTGGCGAGGAACTCGTGGACCTCGCCGATCCATTCGCCGGCGTCGTGGCCGACGCCCGCGAGCAATCCGGCCAGCGGGCCGGCGCCTTCTTCCACTGCCAGCGTCGCCATCCCGCTGAGCGCGATCAGGGCGACTCCGACGAGCAGCACGATCACCATCAGCCCACCGGCCGGGTTGTGGCCCAGGTGACGCTCCGCGCGGCCGGTGGCGGCCTGCAGGGCATAGCGGAATGCTTCACGCGGCGCGCGCACGAAGTCCGAGAAGCGGGCGTGGCGCGGGCCGACGAAGCCCCAGGGAACGCGCAGCGCCACCAGCGCCAGCGCGATGTAGCCGGCCCAGCTGTGCACCGCCAGGTTGTGGTCCTCGACGACGAAGGCCGTCAGGAAGGCCGCGGCCAGCCCCCAGTGGAAGATCCGCACGAACGGATCCCAGACCTTGATCTCTCCTGCTTGCCTCATGATCGACTCCCTTGGCTGGCCGGCGGATCCGGCCCATGGCAGGCAGTGTCGGAGGCGGCGCCTGAAACGAAGCTGAACGGCGCGTCTTGACGCGGATCAGGCCGGCGCGGCGCCGATCCGTCAGACTTCCTGCACGAATCGACAGGGATGCAGCGAATGGCCGAAGGCGCTTTCTATCGAACCGACGAGCTCGAAGCGGTCGTCGCCCGCATGGCGCGCGATGCGCACCGCCTGGTCGAGGATCCCGCCGGGCTGGTCGTCGTCGGCATCCTGCGCCGCGGCGCGCCGCTGGCCGACCGGCTCTGCGCGCACCTGCGGGCGCTGTGGCGGGTGGACCGGATCGCGCGGCTCGACCTCGACATCAAGCGCTATGCCGACGATCTCACGCTGCTGTTTCCCGAGACACGGCTGCGCGAGAGCGCATCCGGCGAGCAGGCCGACGTCGCCGGGCGCACCGTGCTGCTGGTCGACGACGTGCTCTACGAAGGTCACTCGATGCTGCGCGCGGTGGAATGGCTCGCGAAGCGCCGGCCGGCCGCGATCCGCACCGCGGTGCTGGTCGACCGCGACTGCGCGAAGCTGCCGATCCGCGCCGACGTGGTGGGCGTCACGCTCGAGGTCGCGCCGCTGCAGATCGTGGACGCGCACGTGCCGCCCTACGAGCCGGAGTTCGAGCTGCACATCCTCAGGCGGGAGGCCGGCGATGTTCAAGGATCGTGACGACGCCGCGCGCCAGCTGGCCACCGTGCTGGCGGCCTGGCGCGGCAAGAACCCGTTGGTGCTGGCGATCCCGCGCGGCGCGGTGCCGATGGGCCGCATCCTCGCCGACGAGCTGGGCGGCGAGCTCGACGTGGTGCTGGTCCGCAAGCTCGGCGCGCCTTTCCAGCCCGAGCTCGCCCTGGGCGCCATCGACGAGAGCGGGAAGGTCCACTGGACGCCCGGCCTGGGCCCGGAGGCCGCTTCGTCGGGCTGGATCGAGCGCGCCAAGCGCGAGCAGCTTGAGCTGATGCGCAAGCGCCGCGAGCGCTACGGCGCGCGCCGTCACCCGGTGGATCCCGAGGGGCGCGTGGTCATCGTGGTCGACGACGGCCTGGCCACCGGCTCCACGATGGTCGCCGCGCTCGCCGCGGTGCGCGCCCGCAGGCCGGCGCGGCTGATCTGCGCGGTGCCGGTCGCCGCCAGCGACAGCCTGGCGCGCGTGAAGCCGCTGGCCGACGAGGTGGTCTGCCTGTCGGTGCCCGACTGGTTCGGCGCCGTGTCGCAGTTCTACCGGTACTTCGACCAGGTCGAGGACGATGAGGTCGAGCGCATCCTGGCGGGCGCCGCGGGCCCGGGCGGGGCCTAGCGCCGCGCTTGCGCAAGCCGGCGTCTCCGGCTACATTGGTAAGTAATCGAATACTTACCAAGCAAACGCTTCCCGATCGAATGCCTGCCAGGAGTCCCGAGAGAATGCACGCCGACGTCCGGGCGGCCGCGCCGCCCGCGGCCGGCCGCCGCCCCACGGAAGACCGTCGCGCCGAGATCGTCGCGGCCTTGATCAGGCTGGTCGCGCAATCCGGGCCGGCCGAGGCCACCACCGCGCGCATCGCCGCCGAGCTCGATCTCACCCAGGGCGCGGTGTTCAAGCACTTCCCGACCAAGGAGGCGATTCGCGCCGCGGCAATGGACTGGATCGCCACGAGCCTCTTCGAGGCGCTCGAGGCGGCAGAGCGGGGCGCGCCGTCTCCGCTCGAGGCGCTGCACGCCGTCTACCTTGCGCACGTGCGCTTCGTCGTCGCGCACCCCGGCGTGCCGGCGCTGATCTTCAACGAGTTGCAGCAGGCGGCGGACTCGCCGGTCAAGGCGCGCGCCAGGGCCTTGCTGGCCCGTTATCGCAGCTTGCTGGTCGGCCTGATCGAGGCCGCCCGTCATGAGGGCGACGTGGCCGTGGACACCGACTCCGCCGCGGCGGCCACGCTGTTCATCGGCACCGTGCAGGGCCTGATGATGCAGGCGATGCTCTCGGGCAGCATGCGGGGCATGAGGCCGCGCGCCGAGCGGGTCTACGGAATCTGGCTGCGCGGCATCAGGAGTGCGGCATGAAGTCCGCGGGCCCCTTGCTTCGCCGCTTCTCGCTGGCGCTCGTGGCGCTGGCGCTGCTGGCCGGCATCGCCTTCGTGTTCCTGCGCTCCGGCCCGCTCGCGCCGGTGCGGGTCACCGTGTCCGAGGTCGAGCGGGGCAGCGTGTCGCCGTCGCTCTTCGGCATCGGCACCGTCGAGGCGCGGCGCGCCTACCTGATCGGGCCCACCGTGGCGGGCCGCGTGCTGCGCGTGCTGGTCGACGTGGGCGAGCGGGTCGAGGCCGGCCAGTTGCTGGCCGAGATGGACCCGGTGGACCTCGATGCGCGCGTCGCCTCGCTCGACGCGGCGATCGCGCGGGCCGCCAGCACGGTCGCCGCCAGCGATGCCCAGCGCCGCGACGCCCAGGCGCGCCGCAAGGTCGCCGAGGCCAACGCGAAGCGGTACGAGGAACTCGGCCGCCAGGAGTTCGTGAGCTCCAGCGCGGTCGAGATCAGGGTGCAGGAGAGCAACTCGGCGATCGCCGCCACCCAGGCCGCCGAGGCCAACCTGGCCGGCGCCCGGCAGGAATTGTCGCGCCTGGGCGCCGAGCGCGATGCGCTCCTCAAGCAGCGCGCCAACGTGCGCCTCGTCGCGCCCGCGGCCGGGGTGGTCACCGCGCGCGATGCCGAGCCCGGCTCCACCGTGGTGGCCGGGCAGGCGGTGCTCAAGCTCGTGGAGCCCGCCAGCCTCTGGGTGCGCACCCGCTTCGACCAGGGCCGCTCGACAGGCCTGGCCGTCGGCCTGCCGGCGCGCATCGTGCGCCGTTCCGATCCCGCGGTCGAGCACCCGGGCAAGGTCGCCCGGCTGGAGTTGCTCAGCGACAGCGTGACCGAGGAGCGGATCGCGCAGGTGGGCTTCGACGCGATCCCCGCGGGCCTGTCGGTGGGCGAGATGGCCGAGGTCACGCTCGAGCTGCCGCCGGCGGCCGAAGGGCCGGTGGTGACCAACGCCGCGATCGCTCGGCGCGGCGCCGAAACCGGCGTCTGGGTGGTGGCCGACGGCGGGCTTCGTTTCCAGCCGATACGCGTGGGCGCCACCGGGCTGGACGGCCGGGTGCAGGTGCTCGAAGGGGTGTCGGCCGGCGATCGCGTGGTCGTGCACGCGGAGAGCGAGCTCTCGGCGCGCAGCCGGATCCGCATCGTCGATTCGCTGCCGGAGCGCGCGCGGTGATCAGCCTGGCCGGCCGCGACATCGCCCACTCGATGGGCAAGTTCGCCCTCACCGGGCTGGGGCTGGGCCTGCTGATCGGCGTCACGCTGACCATGGCCGGCGTCTACCGCGGCATGGTCGACGACGCGAAGGTCATGCTCGACAACAGCCGCGCCGACGTCTGGGTGGTGCAGCAGGACACGCTTGGGCCCTACGCCGAGTCCTCGAGCATCCGGGACGACGTGGTGCGCAGCGTGCTGGGCATGCCCGGCGTGGCGGCCGCCTCGAACGTCACCTACCTGACCATGCAGGTTCGCAAGGGCGAGGCCGACGTGCGCGCCATGGTGGTGGGCTTCGAACCCGGCCAGCCGGGCGAGCCGGGCCAGCTGGTGGCGGGCCGCCGCATCACCCGCAGCCACTACGAGGCGATCGCCGACGTGCGCACCGGTTTCGCCATCGGCGACCGGATCACGATCCGCCGCCACGACTACGAGGTGGTGGGGCTCACCCGGCGCATGGTCTCGTCGGGCGGCGATCCGATGGTCTTCATCCCGCTCGAGGACGCGCAGGAAGCGCAGTTCCTCAAGGACAACGACGCGATCCTGAACGAGCGCGCCCGCACCGCCGCCAACCCCCAGCTGAACCGGCCCGGCGTGCCCGGTCTGCTCGAGGCGGTGCAGGCCTCCCAGTCGAGCAACCGGAACGTGAACGCGGTGCTGGTTCAGGTGGCCGAGGGCAGCACGCCC
>MEEC01000007.1 GCA_001724315.1 Lautropia sp. SCN 70-15
TCAGCCCCGCTCGACCGCCCACACCGCCGCCTCGAGCCGCGAACGAAAACCCAGCTTCTTCAGAAGGTGTTTCACGTGCACCTTGACCGTGCCCTCGGCGATGCCGAGCTCGCGAGCGATCAGCTTGTTCGACATGCCGGCCGACAGGCAGCGCAGGATCGCCCGCTCGCGCTCGGTGAGCGGGGCATTGGCGCGGGCGCTCTCGACCGCCTCGCCGCGCAAGGCCAGGGCCAGTGCGCCGGCCAGCTCCGGCGCCACCGTGACCTTGCCGGCGAGCGCCTCGCGGACCTGGTCCAGCAGGTCTTCGGGTTCCATGTCCTTCAGCAGGTAGCCGTCGGCGCCGGCGCGGATCGCGGCAACGAGGTCCTCGGTCTGGTCGGACACCGTGAGGATAACCACCCGCGCGGCGCAGCCTTGCTCCTTCAGCGCGCGCAAGGCCTCGATGCCGCCCACGCCCTTCATGTCGAGATCGAGCAGGACCAGGTCGGGATCCTGCTCGGCGCACAGCGCGGCCAGCCCCCGGCCGGACTCCGCCTCGGCCACCACCTGCAGCGACGGGTCCATCGCCAACAGTTGCGCAAGCCCGCGCCGGAACAGCGGATGATCGTCCACGATCACGACCCGCTGCACGCGTCGCGCTTCCGGATCCTTGGCCTGGCTTCGGTTCATTGACTGGCTTCCCTTCACGACCGGCATTCTCGCCCGCCGCCGGCGCTTCGGCGCGCGGCCCGGCCTGCGCCCAGGGTCATCGGGCCGCGAACTGCGTCGCCGCCACGAAGACCAGCTCGACCCGCGTGCCGCCGCCCGGCCTTTCGGCGAACACGACCGTGCCGCCCAGGGTGGCCGCGCGATCGCGCATGATGCCCAGGCCGTGATGATGCCTGCCCCGGTCGTCGCCATCGCCCTCGCCGACACTGCGCGCAGGCGCCGCATGGCCCGGCGCGACCGTCGCCGCGCTGCTCTTCACGGTGCGCATGCCGATGCCGTCGTCGTCGATGCGCACCCTCACCGCCCGCCCCGTGTCGATCGAGAGCTCGACTTCCACTCGCCGCGCCTTCGCGTGGTGCAGCACGTTCGCCAGGGCCTCGCGAACGATCTGCAACACGTGGATCTGCTCGGCCGCCGACAGCGCGGCGTCCGGGATGCCGTTGCGCAATGCGATCGCGACCCCGGCACGCGAGGCGAACTCGTCGACCGTGGCCTGCAGCGAGCCGCCGAAGCCCTGGTCGCCGATCCGCAGCCGGAACGTGGTCAGCAACTCGCGCAACTGGCGATAGGCGCTGTTCAGCCCCGTGCGCAACTCCGCGAGCACGCGCCCGGCGTCGCGGCCGGCGGCCTGCTCCGCGGCCATCCGCGCGACCTGGATCTTCATGTAGGACAGGCTCTGCGCGAGGGAATCGTGCAGTTCGCGTGCGATCACCGCGCGCTCGCGGTACAGGCCCAGCCGTTGCTCGTCCTGCAGCCGCCGGGCATTGGCCAGGGCCGCGCCCACGTGCTGCGCGGCCGACTCGAGCAGCGAGCGCTCCCAGACGGCGAGCTCGCGCGCGGGTCGCAGCGCGAGCGCCAGCGAACCGACCTCCTCGCCTCCCTCGCGCAGGCGCTGCACCCACACCGCGAAGTCGCCCGCCTCGCCCAGCGTCGTCTCCCGCGCCTCGTGCAGGCTTGCGACCAGGTCGGTGCCGGCGCCCGCGTCCACCGTGGCGACCACGAAGCCCGGGCCCGGGTCGTCGGACGCGGCCGTCCGGATCGATGCTGCGCGCGCGCCAAAGGCAGCGCACAGGGTGGCGAGCACCTCGCGAAGCGTCTGCTCGGTCGGGGGCTTCTCCGAGAGCGTACGGGTGATCGCGTACAGCAGCTCCAGCTGCCGGTGGCTGAGCGCCAGCTCGGCAGTCTTCTCCGCGACCCTCGCTTCGAGCGAGGCGTAGCTCGCCTCCAGTTCCACCGCCAGCGCATTGAACGCGCGGCCCAGCTGCCCCAGCTCGTCCACGCCCTCCCGCCGCACGCGAACGTCGAATCGGCGGGCGCGCAGTGAGCGCGCCGCCTCGAGGAGATCGGCCAGCGGCCGCAGCACCTGCGTGCGAATCAGGTACAGCGCGGCGAGCACCAGGCCGAACACGGTGAGCAGGGCCAGGCCCTGGACCCGGCGCAGGCTGGCCAGGCGCGAGTCGAGCGCCTGCTCGAGCTGGCGGGTCAGCGTGTCGGCGCGATCGACGAAATCGACGACCACCCGGCGATACTCGCCTGGAATCGCCGGCGCGGCGCCGGCTTCCGTTGCCTCCCGCACCCGCAGGCTGGCCGGCCGCAGCTCGGTGGCCCAGGCGCCCTGCATCTCGGCGAGCAGCGCACGAGCCGACGCCGAAGCGAGCGCGTCGCGCAGCGAGGGCTCCGACAGCCGCGCATCGAGCGTCGACATCGCGAGCTCGAAACGCTCGCCGCCGCCGGGGGAGGCATCGGCCGCAGAGAGCGCGACCCGGTAGGTCAGCATCCGCAGCGAACCCGCCACGTTGATCGCCCCGCCGCGCCCGGTGGCGGAATCCAGCAGAACCGTGGCCAGGGAGATCGCCAGCAAGGCCAGCAAGGCGATCGCGCCGAGCAGCAGCCCCAGGCGCAGACGCAGGGACTGGCGCATCGCATTGGCGGTGGCGTCGACGAAGGGCATGGCCGGATTCTGGGCGAAGCCGCACCCGGAAGCGATGCGGGAGGTCAATTCGCGCAACACGATGCGGTACTACCCCGAAGTTGCCGGCATCGTCCGGCCAGCTTGATGCGGATCAACCCGATCCGTTGCAAGTCCCTGATTCACATGGGGCGGAACTTTAATGCGCCGCAGCAAAGTCTACCCACAAAGGAGTACGCCGCCGCCAGCGGGTCAAATGCGTGGAGCCAAATCCTTGATCGAAGTAGGGGTGAAGGGCGAGCGTCTCTGGTTTCCTTGCGGAACCGCAAGAAAGGAAGTCCGCCATGGCCACCTCCAGCCCCTCGACCGCGCCCCTGCCGCGCGGCGCGATTCCGGTCCTGATCTCCAGCACCCTCGCCTTCACCATCTGCTTCGCGGTCTGGATGATGTTCGGGGTGATCGGCGTGCCGATCCGCAAGGAGCTCGGCCTCTCGGCCACCGAGTTCGGCCTGCTGACCGCAACGCCGGTGCTGACCGGGGCCCTGGTGCGCGTGCCGCTCGGCATGTGGACCGACCGCTACGGCGGACGGATCGTCTTCGCCGCGCTGATGGCCGCCTGCGTGATCCCGATCTGGCTGATCTCCTACGCGACCCAGTACTGGCACTTCCTGGTGCTGGGCCTGTTCGTGGGCCTGGCCGGCGGCTCGTTCTCGGTGGGCACGCCCTACGTGGCGCGCTGGTTCCCGAAGAATCGGCAGGGTTTCGCGATGGGCGTGTTCGGCGCCGGGAACTCGGGGGCGGCGCTCAACAAGTTCGTGGCGCCGGCCTTGCTGGTGGCCTTCGGCTGGGCGGTCGTGCCGCAGGTCTACGCGATCGCGCTGGCGATCACCGTGGTCGTGTTCTGGATGTTCTCCCGAAGCGACCCGGCCCACCTCGTCAAGGGGGGCGCAACCTTCAAGCAGCAGCTTGCGATGTTGAAAGACCCCCGGGTGCTGAAGTACTGTCAGTATTACTCGATCGTGTTCGGCGGCTACGTGGCCCTCTCGCTGTGGATGGTGCAGTACTACGTCAACGAATACGGCCTCGACATCCGCGTCGCGGCCCTGCTGGCAGCGTGCTTCTCGCTGCCCGGGGGCGTGCTGCGCGCGATCGGCGGCTGGCTGTCGGACAAGCACGGCGCGCACAAGGTCACCTGGTGGGTGATGTGGGTGAGCTGGATCTGCCTGTTCCTGCTTTCCTATCCGCAGACCGAGTTCACGATCCAGACGGTGGACGGCCCGAAGACCTTCTTCATCGGGCTCAACGTGTGGACCTTCACCGCGCTGATGTTCGTCATGGGCATCGCCTGGGCCTTCGGCAAGGCGTCGGTGTTCAAGTACATCTCCGACGAATACCCTCAGAACATCGGGGCCGTGTCGGGGATCGTCGGCCTGGCCGGCGGCCTCGGCGGCTTCGTCCTGCCGATCATGTTCGGCGCCCTGCTCGACCTCACCGGCATCCGGTCCTCGGCCTTCATGCTGATGTACGGCGTGGTCTGGGTGTCGCTGATCTGGATGTATCTCACGGAAGTCCGCCGCACCGATGTGATGTCGGGCGAGCGGGTGCACGCCTGATTCCTCGCGACTCGCGAACAAGGAGCAATCGATGAGCCATTTCCTCGACCGCCTGAAATATTTCAGCGAGAAGCGCGAGGCCTTCGCCGGCGGGCACGGCGCCGTCACCCACGAGGATCGCAGCTGGGAGGAGGCCTATCGCCAGCGCTGGCAGCACGACAAGATCGTTCGCTCCACGCACGGGGTGAACTGCACAGGTTCCTGCTCGTGGAAGATCTACGTGAAGGGCGGCATCGTCACCTGGGAGACCCAGCAGACCGATTACCCGCGCACCCGGCCCGACATGCCCAACCACGAGCCGCGGGGCTGCTCGCGCGGCGCGTCCTACTCCTGGTACCTGTACTCGGCCAACCGGCTCAAGCACCCGATGGTGCGCAGCCAGTTGCTGCGGCTGTGGCGCGCGGCGCGGGCCGAGATGAACCCGGTCGAGGCCTGGACCTCGATCGTGGAGTCGCCCGAAAAGGCGAAGTCCTATCGCTCGCGGCGAGGCCTGGGCGGCTTCGTGCGGGTCACCTGGGAGGAGGCCAACGAGATCGTCGCCGCGGCCAACGTGTACACCGCGAAGAAGTACGGGCCCGACCGCGTGATCGGCTTCTCGCCGATCCCGGCGATGTCGATGATTTCCTACGCCGCGGGCAGCCGCTACCTGTCGCTGATCGGCGGCGTGTGCATGAGCTTCTACGACTGGTACTGCGACCTGCCGCCGGCCTCGCCGCAGACCTGGGGCGAGCAGACCGACGTGCCGGAATCCGCCGACTGGTACAACTCGAGCTACATCCTGATGTGGGGCTCGAACGTGCCGCAGACCCGCACGCCCGACGCCCACTTCATGGTCGAGGCCCGCTACAAGGGCACCAAGGTCGTCTCGATCTTCCCCGACTACGCCGAAGGCGCCAAGTTCGGCGACATCTGGCTCAAGCCCAAGCAGGGAACCGACGCAGCGCTGGCCATGGCCATGGGCCACGTGATCCTCAAGGAGTTCGTGGCCACCCGCAAGTCGGACTACTTCATCGACTACCTGCGCCGCTACAGCGACATGCCCAACCTGGTGCTGCTCGAGCAGCAGGGCGACCGGGTCGTCACCGGCCGGATGGCGCGCGCCTCCGACTTCGACGGCGCGCTGGGCCAGGACAACAATCCCGAGTGGAAGACCGTCGCCTACGACGAGACCAGCGGCGAGATGGTCGTGCCCAAGGGCTCGATCGGCTTTCGCTGGGGCCAGAAGGAAGGCGGCGACGCCGGCAAGTGGAACCTGCAGTCCGAGGACGCCGGCGGCCGCGAGATCGTGCCGCAGCTCACGTTGCTGGGCTCTCACGACGAGATCGTCGAGGTGTCCTTCCCCTACTTCGGCGGCGTGGCGCACCCGCAGTTCAACGCCAACCCGGTGGCCGACGTGATCACCCAGCGCGTGCCGGCCCGGCGCGTGAAGACGAAGGACGGCGAGAAGCTCGTCGTCACCGTCCACGACCTCACGCTCGCCCACTACGGCGTGGATCGCGGCCTGGGCGGCGACTTCATGCCCAAGTCCTACGACGACAACCTGCCCTACACGCCGAAGTGGCAACAGGCGATCACCGGCGTGTCGCCGGAAGACGTGATCACCGTGGCGCGCGAGTTCGCCGACAACGCCGACAAGACCCGCGGCAAATCGATGGTGATCATCGGCGCGGCGATGAACCACTGGTTCCACATGGACATGAACTACCGCGGGATCATCAATCTGCTGGTGTTCTGCGGCTGCGTGGGCCAGGAGAAGCTGCGCCCGCAGACCGGCTGGACCGCGCTGGCCTTCGCGCTCGACTGGCACCGTCCGCCGCGCCAGCAGAACTCGACCTCGTTCTTCTACGCGCACACCGACCAGTGGCGCTACGAGCGACTGGCCACCCGCGAGATCCTGTCGCCACTGGCCGACCCGCAGAAGTACTCCGGCAGCCTGATCGACTTCAACACCCGCGCCGAGCGCATGGGCTGGCTCCCGTCGGCGCCGCAGCTGCAGCGCAATCCGCTGGAGCTGTCGCGCGAGGCAACACGCCGCGGCCTCGATCCCAAGACCTACGTGCTGGACGAGCTCAAGAGCGGCCGGCTGCAGTTCTCCTGCACCGACCCGGACCACCCGGACAACTTCCCGCGCAACCTTTTCGTCTGGCGCTCCAACCTGCTCGGTTCCTCCGGCAAGGGCCACGAGTACTTCCTCAAGCACCTGCTGGGCACCAAGCATGGGGTGCAGGGCAAGGACCTGGGCCAGATGGGCGAGGCCAAGCCGGAAGACGTGGTCTGGCACGACCAGGCGCCCGAAGGCAAGCTGGACCTGCTGGTCACGCTCGACTTCAGGATGTCGACCACCTGCCTGTACTCCGACATCGTTCTTCCGACCGCCACCTGGTACGAGAAGAACGACATGAACACCTCGGACATGCACCCGTTCATCCACCCGCTGTCGGCGGCGGTGGATCCGGCCTGGCAGGCGCGCAGCGACTGGGAGATCTTCAAGGGCTTCGCCAAGCGCTTCTCCGAGCTCTCCAACGGCCACCTGGGCGTGGAGCAGGACATCGTGCTCACCCCGCTGATGCACGACACCCCGGGCGAGCTCTCGCAACCCTTCGAGCCCAAGGCCTGGTTCCGCGGCGAATGCGACCCGGTGCCCGGCAAGACGATGCCGGCAATCGCCGTGGTCGAGCGCGACTACCCGGCCACCTACGCCAAGTTCACCTCGCTGGGCCCGCTGATGAAGAAGGCCGGCAACGGCGGCAAGGGCATCGGCTGGAACACCGATCACGAGGTCGATTTCCTGGGCAAGCTGAACGGCAAGGTCGCCGAGCCGGGCGTTTCCGAGGGCCAGCCCCGCATCCTGACCGACATCGACGCCACCGAGGTGGTGCTGTCGCTCGCGCCCGAGACCAACGGCGAGGTGGCGGTCAAGGCCTGGGAGGCGCTGTCGAAGTTCACCGGCCGCGACCACACCCACCTGGCCGTGCCGCGCGAAGACGAGAAGATCCGCTTCCGCGACATCCAGGCCCAGCCGCGCAAGATCATCTCCAGCCCGACCTGGTCGGGGCTCGAATCCGAGCACGTGTCCTACAACGCCGGCTACACCAACGTGCACGAGCTGATCCCCTGGCGCACGCTGTCGGGCCGCCAGGAGCTCTACCAGGACCACCCCTGGATGATCGCCTTCGGCGAGGCGCTGGTCAGCTACCGGCCGCCGGTGAACACGCGCACCGTGGAGCCGATGCTCGGCCAGCGCAGCAACGGCAACCCGGAGATCCTGCTCAACTTCATCACGCCGCACCAGAAGTGGGGCATCCACTCCACCTACACCGACAACCTGCTGATGCTCACGCTGTCGCGCGGCGGCCCGATCGTCTGGGTCTCCGAGATCGAT
>MEEC01000008.1 GCA_001724315.1 Lautropia sp. SCN 70-15
GCTGGTGGCCGGCCGAACCGGGCAGTGCGGCGACGTCGAGAGCGATCCGCGGGTGGCTGCCGCGCTCCGCTGGCTGCTGTCGCCGGCCGGCGCCGCGCTGCGCGTGCCGGTGCTCGAGCTGATGCTCGCGCGCTTCCGGCGCTGGAGCAGCGCGCATCGCCGCGAGATGCTCGACCGCTGTCGCCGCGCGATCGAGCAGGACGGCCGCGTCGAATCGGCCGAGTGGGTGCACTACACGTTGGCCCGGCACCGCCTGCTGCCGCAGACGATCGGCCACGCGCGCGGCGCGGTCACGCACCGGGCGGCGCGCGGCCGCGCCGCGCACAGCCGCGCGCTGGCCGCGCTGTTCGCGATGGCGGCGGCGGTCGGCGAGGCGTCGGCCCGCACCACGCGCGACACGCTGGCGGAGACCGCGGCGTTGCTGGACGTGCCGGCGCCGGCTGCGACCCCCGACCAGATCGACACGGTCGAGCTCGCCCACGCGCTGGACATGCTGGTCACGCTGCCGCCGCTGGACAAGCCGATGCTGCTCAGGATGCTCGCGCGGATGGCGCGCACGCCCGGCGATCCGGACTTCGACGCCTTCCTGCGCGCGGTCGCCGCGGCGATCGACTGTCCGGTGCCGCGCCTGGGCGTCGCGGCGCCGCCCCAGGCCTGCTGAAGCGCCTCCGGGCGGACTTCCCTGTCTGCAGGGTCCGGGAGGCGCGGCGGCCCGGCGATCGACATTGTCGAACGATCGCGGAGGCGATCGGGCTTCCCGCGACCTGCGCATTCCGAAATGGCGGCGCGATGCATGCGTTTGCAAGGTGTGGGGATCCGCCTGCCTTGACGCTCGACGAGCGACGGCGCTAGCCTCGAACAAGGCAGTCGCGGCCCACCGGTCGCCTGCGGAGAAAACCGAGCCCGTCCCGGGCCCACACGACAGGAGACAACTCGATGAAACGTCGTTCGCTGATGGCCGCAGCCGTTGCTGCAGCATGTTCCGGCCTTCTCGCCCAGGCGCCCGTGCAGGCGCAGGACAAGCCGATCCGGATCGGGGTGCCCACCGCGGTCCAGCTCCAGGTCGGCCGCGACACCCAGGAAGCGGTCCAGATGGCGATCGACGACATCAACGCCAAGGGCGGCGTGCTCGGTCGCAAGCTCGAGATGGTCGTGGCCGACGAGACCGAGAAGCCCGAGGCCGGCATCAACGCGATCAAGAAGCTGACCGCGGAAGAGAAGGTCGACGTCATGATCGGCGGCTACACCAGCGGCGTCACGCTGGCGCAGCTGCCGCACATCGCCCGCGCGAAGACCATCTACCTGGGCGTGGGCGCGGCCTCGCCGGCGATCACCCAGCGGGTCAAGAAGGACTACGACGAGTACAAGTACATCTTCCGGGTCGGGCCGATCCACGCCGGCCACCAGGCGCGGCAGGTGAGCGGCTTCATCACCGACTTCGTGGTCGGCGAGCTCGGCCGCAAGAAGGTCGCCATCGTCGGCGAGAACGCGAAGTGGGTGCAGGACCTGGTGCCCATCCTGAAGAAGAGCGCCAGCGAGGGCGGTGCCGACGTTCGCTTCACCGAGCTGTTCGACACGCAGACCTCGGACTTCTCGCCGCTGTTCTCCAAGGTGCGCGACTCGGGCGCCGAGTTCATGGTGGTCATCCTGTCGCACGCATCGAGCGACGTCTTCGCCAAGCAGTGGCACGACTCGCAGATGCCCATGCCCTACGGCGGCATCGACGTGAAGAGCATGGACGGCGATTTCTGCGAGCGGATCGGCGGCAAGTCGGTCTCCGAGTTCGCCGCCAACTTCGCGGTGCGCGCCCCGATCACGCCGCGCACCGAGGCCTTCTTCGACGAGTTCCACAAGCGCACCAAGCGCAGCTCGGTGTACACCGGCTTCTTCGCCAACGACTCGGTCTACCTGTATGCCGAGGCGGTCAAGAAGGCCGGCACGACCGATCCGGAGAAGGTGATCCCCCAGCTCGAGAAGACCAGCTACGTCGGCGTGGCCGGCCTCATCGAGTTCGACGAGATGCACGACGTGAAGGCCGGCGGCAAGCATCCGAACCTGCTGTTCGCGCAGTGGCGCCAGGATTGCGGCCGCGAAGTCATCTTCCCGAAGGCGATCCGCACCGCCGAGCCGATCATGCCCCCGTGGCTCAAGAAGTGATCCACGCCTGACAGGGCCCGGCGCGGGGCGCCCCGGGGGGGCGTCCCGCCGCGCTGTTCCCCATCCGGCTCACCCGATGCCGGCGCGTCCGTACGCGGCGCGCCGGCCGGGACACTCGCGATCCACCCACCTCCGGGGGTCTCCTTGGTCGAAATCCTGATACAGGGCGCCGTCTCCAGCGCCATCTACGCCATGCTCGCGGTCGGCTTCACGCTGATCTTCGGCGTGGCGCGCATCCTCAACCTGGCGCACGGCTCGTTCTACGCGCTGGGCGCCTACGGGGCCTACTTCTTCACCTCGATCGGCCTGCCGCTGGTGCCCGCGGCGCTGCTCTCGATCGCCTTCGTCGCCGTGTTCGGCGTGCTGATGGAGCGCGTGTTCGTGCGGCCGATGCGCAAGCAGTCGTTGCTGGCGGTGCTGATGATCACGCTGGCGGTCGCGCTGGCCGTCGAGCAGGCGCTGTTCCTGTCGTTCGGCTCCGAGTACCGCAACGTGCCGGCGCTGGTCTCGACCAAGTTCACCATCGCCGGCGTCGACGTGGCCGGCCAGCGGCTGCTGACGCTGGGCGCGGGCGTCGTGCTGATCGGCGCGCTGTGGCTGTTCATCCAGCGCACCCGGCTCGGCTCGGCGATCCTCGCGATCTCGCAGGACCCGGAAGCCGCGCAGTACATGGGCATCCCCTCGGACCGGATCTTCGCGCTGGTCATGGCGCTGTCGGCGGGCCTGGCGGCGGCGGCCGGCATCCTCGCCGGTCCCTTCCTGACGGTGCAGCCCACCATGTGGCTGCTGCCCATCGTGAAGGCCTTCGCGATCGTGGTCGTGGGCGGGCTGGGCTCGATCCCGGGCAGCATCCTCGCCGCGCTGATGCTCGGCTACGCGGAAACGATCGTCGCCTACCTGATCTCCACGAGCTGGACCGAGATCATCTCGGTGCTCGCCACCCTGCTGATGCTGGTCTTCCGGCCCGCCGGCATCTTCGGCAAGCGCGCCGCCTTCTAGGAGACCGGAGAGCATGTTCACACGCAAGATCGATCTCGGCGGCGCGCTGCTGTTCGTGGCGCTGATGGCCGCGCTGCCGCTGCTGTTCCGCAATGCCTACCTGACCGGGGTGCTGACCGTCGCGGTCATCTACGCGATCTGGGCGGTCAGCTGGGACTTCATGTCCGGGCTCACCGGGCGGGAGAACTTCGGCCACTCGCTGTTCATCGGCGCCGGCGCCTACACCGCCGGCTTCCTGAACACGGTGTGGGGCTTCGACGGCTGGTGGAGCATTCCGGCGGCCATGGTGGTCGCCTCGCTGTTCGCGCTGGTCATGGGCTTTCCCACGCTGCGCCTGAAGGGGCCTTATTTCGCGCTGGCCATGCTGTCGAGCGCGGTGATCATGCAGCGCCTCATGCTGATCTTCTGGGAGTACACGGGCGGCGAGGAAGGCATCAACGGCGTCGAGCCGCTGATCGAATCGCAGCTGGGCTTCTACTACTTCGCGCTGGCGGTGCTGGTGGGCGTCACCGCGGTGCTGATCGCGCTGGCGCGCTCGAACTGGGGGCTCATCCTGCGCGCGATCCGCGGCGACGAGGCGACCTGCCAGGCCGCGGGCCTGAACATTACCTACTACAAGATCGCCTCGCTGGTGATCAGCGGCGCGATCGCCGGCGCCGGCGGCGCGATGTACGCCCACTACCAGCTGCAGGTCAGCCCGGCGCTGTTCGAGGTGGTCACCTCGATCACCGTGATCACCATGGTCTACGTGGGCGGCATGGCCTCGATCTACGGGCCGGTGGGCGGCGCGATCCTGCTGGTGCTGCTCACCGAGCTGCTGCGCGACTTCGGCGAGTGGCGGCTGATGATCTACAGCGTGGTGCTGATCCTGATCCTCTTCTTCCTGCCGCAGGGCTTCATCGCGCCGCTGTGGGAACGATTCAAGGCCCGCTTCGGGAGGTCGTCGACGTGAGCAACATCCTCGAGGTCGAGCACCTGACCAAGCGCTTCGGCGGCCTCACCGCCGTCAGCGACGTGAGCTTCACCGTGCGCCCGGGCGAAATCGTCGGCATCCTGGGTCCCAACGGCGCCGGCAAGACCACGCTGTACAACCTGCTGACCGGCTTCATTCCGCCCGACGAAGGCCGGGTGAGCTTCATGGGACGCGAGATCCGCGGCCTGGCGCCGCACCGGATCGTGCGGCTGGGCATCTCGCGCACCTTCCAGCTGTGCCGCCCCTTCGTGGGCATGAGCGTGCTGGAGAACGTCAAGGTGGGCAGCCTGGCGCAGCCCGCGCCGCCGCAGGGCCGCGAGGCCCGGGCGCGCGAGCTGATCGCGCAGGTGGGCCTGGCAGGCAAGGAGGACATGGCGGTCGAGGTGATGTCCTACGGCGACCAGCGCCGGCTCGAGATCGCGCGGGCGCTGGCCACCGGGCCGAAGCTCCTGCTGCTCGACGAGCCCTTCGCCGGGCTGGGCGCCGGCGAGATCGCCGACCTGTCGGCGCTGATCACGAAGATCCACGCCGAGACCGGGCTCACCGTGCTGCTGATCGAGCACAAGCTGCACGAGTTCATGAAGCTGGTCGAGCGGGTGATCGCGCTGGACTTCGGCGAGATGATCGCCGACGACGTGCCCGAGCGGATCGTCGCGCACCCGCGCGTCATCGAGGCATACATCGGCGGCAACGCGCCGGACACGGAGGCTGCATGAAGGCCCTGCTCGAAGTCGCCGGCCTGTCGGTCTGGTACGGCAAGGCGATCGCGCTCGAGAACGTGTCGCTCACCGTGGGCGAGGGCGAGATCGTCGCGGTGCTCGGGCCCAACGGCGCCGGCAAGTCCACGCTTCTCAAGGCGGTGTCGCGGATGCAGCCCTCGCAGGGCACGCTCGCGCTGCGCGGGGTTTCGCTGCAGGGCTTCCCCGCGCACGAGGTGGTCGGCAAGGGCATCTGCCACTGCCCGGAGGGGCGGCGCCTCTTCCCCGAGCTGAGCGTGCTGAAGAACCTGATGCTCGGCGCCTACCTGCGGCGCGACCGCGCCGAGGTCGAGCGCGACCTGGAGTTCGTCTACGCGCTGTTCCCGATCCTGCGCGAGCGTGCCGGGCAGATCGTCAGCACGCTGTCGGGCGGCCAGCAGCAGATGGTGGCGATCGGCCGCGCGCTGATGGGAAAGCCCTCGTTGCTGCTGCTCGACGAGCCCTCGGTGGGCATTGCGCACAAGCTGAAGATGGAGATCTTCGACGGCATCCGCAAGATCCGCGAGACCGGCACCGCGATCCTGATGGCCGAGCAGGACGCGCAGTCGGCGATGCGGATCGCGGACCGGGTCTACGTGCTGGAGCATGGGCACGTGGGCCGCGAGGGGACGAGCGCCGAGCTGTCGAAGGACGACTACATCCGCCAGGCTTATCTCGGCGTGGCCTGAGCGTCCGGCGGCCCGGCGCCGCCGCCGCTTGTCGATTGCCTTCGCCCGGGCCGGGGAGCGCCTTCCTC
>MEEC01000009.1 GCA_001724315.1 Lautropia sp. SCN 70-15
GCGGACGATGCGCAACGTCTGCAGCGGCAGCGCGGGTTCGTTGAGCAGCCTCTCGCTGCGTCGCACCTGTTCGAGCCAGTACGGCCGGTGCTGCGCCGAGACGACGAAGTTCTGGCAGCGCGCGCAGGTCGAGGGCTCGCGCCGGGCTGGATTGGGCCCGGTCGCGTTGCCGAGGCAGGCGCTGTGTTCCTCGCGGTAGACGCAGTAGCCCCAGTCGCACACGCCGAGCACCAAGCCGGCGTCGACGAGCAAGCGGGCGTAGCTCTTGAGGTCCTGCTTCATGCGGCTGCCCCGAAAGCGTGGGCGCTTGGCGACGATCTCGGCGCCGGCGCGCCCGCCGAGTCCCGGCGCCGCCAGCATGTGCTCCCAGGCGGCGACCGACTGGTTGAGGATCTCGGCGTCGATCTCCTGGTTGAGCCGATAGTCGCTGCCGACGTAGCCGTGGTCGGTCTGTGCGCGCTCGCGGTGGCCCAGATGCTGAGCGAGCGCGAAGAGGCAGCTGCGGTCGCGCAGCGCGGCAAACCTGGCGAAGGTCTTACGCCCCTGATGCGTCGTCAGCCTCCAGGGCTTGTCGAGATGCGACAGGCTGAGCGAGGCGCCGAGGCGCCGCAGCAGATGGCTGATGCGCGGGGCCGACGCAATCTCAAGCTGTTCGGGCTGCACCTCGTGCCACTCCCACGCGCCGTTGCCACGGCGCCGGCGCAGCCACAGTTCCGGGCGACCCGTGAGGGTGCGATGCGGTGCGGACAGCGCCTCGAGCACTGAGATGGCCTGGACGGCCACGGGAGGCGCGACCCATTCGTGGGGACGACCATCGTAGCCGGGCTGACGCTTGAAGATGGTGCCGACGATCACGCTCACGGGTGCGCCGGCCGCATCGCCGCCCAGTCGCCGCACGCAGCCGGCCTGAAGGTGGAGGATCTCGCTGACACGCGGACCGACCATGTAGGAGAGGACCACGAAGCACGCCGCGAAGAGCATGTCGATGCGGCGCACGAGTTCGGACACCGACGTCACGGGCCGCTCGACGCCCGGCGTACCGTCGTGTGCCCGGCGCAGCGCCCTCGTTGCCCGTCCGACAGGTGCTGAGCTGTGGGGCGGCGCGGCTGCGCTCGCCAGCACGCGCCGATAGGTCTCTCGGGCTTGCAGGACATGCGCCGCGTCGTGCGTCACGATCTTGACGGCGGCCTGAAGCAACACCACCGAGACACTGTCCGGCGTGTACGGCCACGGCCGGCGCAGTCCTTCCCGGGCGCCGGCGGCTTCGTGATGGTTGCTCCCTGGGAAGGGGTCGAACGAGAGACCGTCGCCGAGTTCGGCACGACAGCGGAAGAGGTAGTTGAACAGGGCGAGGTGCCGCTGCACCGTTGAGGCGGCGCGTGTCGAGTGCCTGGACGTCGGAGACACCGACAGCCGGTGCTGGAACTGCAGCAGCGCCGGCCGATCCAGGTCGGCAAAGCGCCTGAGGCCTTCCAGGTCCATCCAGCGCACCAGCAGGCGCAGCGTGTGGAAGAAGTTCAGGACGGAACTCGGCCGCAGCGGCAGTCCCGTGTACAGTGAGCGGCCGCGCATGAGGGCAATCAGCCGCTTGCTGGTTTGCAGCAGCGGGGCATGGTGCGCGTCGGTGAAACGGTGGCCATCCCGGAGCGTGAAGTCCCAGTGCAGGCGGACCGGCTGCCGCTCCTCGAGCGCATTGGTGGGTGCGAGGATCCAGGTCGAGTCCTCCCAGCGTGAGTTCTTGAGGAACCACGCGCGATCTTCAGAGGTACCGAGTACGGTACCGGCCGAAGTTCTCAGCGCGCTGGATCGCCGTGGTTGCATGGCGCTACCTCACCGCAGGTCAGGCAGCGGGGGAAGCTGCGCCTGCAGCCTCCGGCCGGCGTCGAGCTCGCGGGAGCCGAAGCGCGGGAGGATGTCCTCCTCCAGGATCCTCAGCTGCGGGGCGTAGAGGCCTTCCCAACGAGCCGGGTGCAGGGTCGCCGCGGCGGCACGTAGGTGGTCACGCGCTTGCAGCAAGCGCGCCAGCGACGTCGGGTCTGGCGCGATGACGGCGTTCGGGCAGGTGAAGCAGCCCATGAAGTTCGCGCAGAGGTCGCCTCGGTGGCTACCGGGCGCGATGCCCGCGAACGGATCCTTGCAGTCGAAGCCGAACAGCGTGACAACGCGGCCAGGTGGGGGAGGTGATGGTTCAGGCGCCGCGTCGCACCGCGTCTGGCTCGGACCCGACCGCCCTTCGATGTGCTCGATGAATGCACCCTGAAGATCCGCGATGCGCGAGCGGTTCTGTGCTTCGACCAGGGGCGTTTGCACGTAACGAACCGTCGTGGCGACGCTGGCGTGGTTCGCAACGGCCTTGGTGCGCAGCAGGTCACCGCTGGCGCGGTAGAAGCAGCTCAGCACGCTCGGCCGGATGCTCGCCGGAGCGAAGTGCGGCAAGCCATGGCGATCGCAGAACGCGCCGAGCTGATGGTGGACCGTGATGATCGACATCGCGTTGACCGTGAATTGCCCCTTGAACACGAAGAGCCGGTTGCGCTGCGGGGGAGGGGTCAGCGGGATCAGCCGTTCGTTCCAGGCCAGGATGTCCCGTACCAGGGCCGGCGGCCCGAATGCGTCGGCGCGGTCAAAGGTCCGGCGCTGGATGCGCGACGCGCGAGCCTTGAACCACACCAGCAGCTCGCGGTCATCGAGCAAGGGCAGGGGCTGCAGGCAGTCGCGAGTGAGGTCGGCGATGGCTTCGGGGTTGCCGGCCGTGTGGATCAGGATCGCCAGGTAGTACGGCAGCAGCGACACCGCCCGCGGGTACAGGAGGGGAGCCAGTTGCTTGGCACCGCCGTAGCGGCGAACGGCCTTCTGCAGCCAGAAATTGCCGCTGGCCTGGGTCGTGCGCCAGTCCGGAATGATTCCTCCGTGGCGTTGATCGATCTGTTCGAGGATCCAGCCGAGAGTGCCGGGCTTGTCTGCGTCGGCGGCGCGTTGACGGGCAGCCGATTCGCGGGCCGTGCGCATCTGGGCGATCTCATCCTCACAGGCCTGGAGGATGGCGCGCAGCTGCCGACCGGAAAGCGTCGAGCGCGATGCCCGCGCGGCGGCCTTGTTGGGGAACGGCGAGAAGGGGTAATCGATGCTGGTGATCAAGTCGGGCCGACACCGCTCAAGCCATCGCAGCAGCTGGCGCAATGCCCCATAGACGGCGGCCTGCGTGGTGAGGGCCCAGATCCTGCCGTCGGCACAGCGTTGCGCGTTGAGCCACTCGATGTAGCGAACCAGCATCGCGCGGTCCAGGTCGGCGACCGATCTGAGGGACTGCGATTCGGCGGCGAACCGGGCGAAGGGCAGTATCGACTTCCAGTACGAGGCGATGCTGCGATCCGAATGGCCCCCGATATGGCCCCAGAAGGCCTGGGCGAGCGCCAGGCGCACGTCGGCTGGCAGCGGCAACGACGAGAAGTCGATGAGCGTGTGGCGAACCAGGCGAGCCGCGTCGTGGCGCGCCGGCTGTGGCGCGTGCCCCGTTCCGGCCTGCGGTCTGGTGGCCAGGGTCCGCGGAATCGGCGGGCGCCGTGAACTCACGGCTCTGCGCTGCCCGCGAGCAGTGTGTCCAGCACGTCCTTGAGGACGCAGGCGTCGACGGCGACGGCACGCAGGTACCGGTCGGTGGTCTCGATGTGCTCGTGCCCGAGCAGGATCTTCACCACGAGCAGTGGATTGACCTTGGCGCCCTCGCTGGCCAAGTACTCGAGCCGGGCCAGCAGCATGCATGCGAAGGTCGCGCGAAGCAGATGCGTCGTCGCCTTGAAGCCGCAGGCCAGGCCGGCCCGGCTGACGGCGCGCTGGTAGGCGTTCTTGCTCACCGGTGCGCCGCGGGCGTTGACGAACAACGCCGGGTGGTGGGCGGCGCGTCCCCTGCGTCGCGCGCGCTTGAGCCACGCGAAGCGAAGCCCCGAGATGTAGCCATCGGTCTCGTCGAGCAGGCTGGCCGGTGCAATCACGTAGCCCGGCTTGCGGCCCTTGCGCGTGATCTCGATGGTGTGATGCGCCGTGAGCGGGGTGGGGCGGCCGTTGATGTCGTCGACGCCGAGCCGCAGGAGTTCGCTGATCCGCAGCCCGGTGTACAGCTGCCAGCGGGCCATCAGATCGTACGGCGGGGCGAGATAGGCGAGCAGTTCGCGAGCCTGCCCGGAGACCAGCGGGCGGGGCAGCGGTTCGTATTGCCGCAGTACGAAGATGCTGCGCTCGGTGTCCGCAGCGTAGCGCGTCCGGATCGGCGAGTACCGCCTCGACACAGCGAAGTCGCGGGTCTTGTCCGCGAGCGCCGATTCGCTCAGCCAATGCGCGCGGACCGCCCAAGCATAGAACCGCAGCACGCCGCGAACCCGGTGGTTGATGGTCGTCGTCCGGTACGCACGTCCGGTGTGCGGACTGGGCTGCGACATCATGCGGTTGCGATAGGCAACCAGGTCGACAGCATCCGCCTTGTGCCAAGGGATGTCGTTCTGCTCGAGCGTGTCGAACCAGTCGTAGAGGATCTCGGTATAGGTTCTGAGCGTGTCGGCGGTGTGCGCGCGCTGGATCGCGTGCTCATGCAGGAAGGCGACCGCGGGCTCGATCAACTGCCACTGCTTCGTGAAAAGAAGCGGGAAACCGGCAGGACGCGGCTCGCGAAGCGAAGTCGCCAAAGCCTGTGCTGCAAGCTGCGCCAAGGGTTCCGGCAGGTCTGCCGGACTCGGCAGCGAAGCCTTGCGGACTATCTGGACCACGGCGCTCTTACCTCGCGGTAAAGCGCTTCACAGCGTCGACGAACGACACGCCGAGCAAGTGCATCGCCAGGTCGATGGCTCCGCCGCCACCGGCGTGCGCGCGTGTGTCGTACCACTTGACGCCCGTGGTCAGGATCTCGAACTCGCCGCGTGCCGTGCTGGCGTGCCAGCGGCGGCTGTGCTCATCCTTGAGGGGCTGATAGGTCGAATCGGGCTTGACGTGGGTGGCTAGCAGCGCGAGCGCGTCGCTGGCCGGCATCTGACGAAGCCGTGTCAACGTCGAGGCACTGAACGACCTGCGAGATCGGCGCGCAACCATCATGTCGAACCCCCGCTGAAGCTGCTGAAAACGCGGGACGCACCGGGCTACTCGCCTCTGAAAGAGGCTTGGGCTCCTCGGGCATGAACAACTGTAGGTCGTGGCGTCGAGCGAGCCAACTCTGTTGACACTCGCGAATGCAACCTAACATCCCTATCTGACCATGCCGTCGCGAGCGGCGCAGGCCGGGCCGGGCGGCTTCTCGTACTACGACCAGGTCTGTC
>MEEC01000010.1 GCA_001724315.1 Lautropia sp. SCN 70-15
CCGGCAACTCGGCGGACAGGCTCGAGTGTCGCAGCAGCCTTGACGGAGCCACCGTTATGACGGGCTTGCGGCGCAGGAAGCCGCCGAGATCCTCGGCGAAGTGGCGGGCGAATGCGGCGTGGACACGCTCCAGGGCCGGCATCCGGCTGCGTGCGTCGCGCGGCTGGCCAGCGAGGTCGTAGGGACGCACGCCTTCCGGCCCCGGGACTGGTGCGGGAGCGGCGTCGGGCCCGATGCCATCGAGAAGGGCGTCGACCTCGTCCTTGGACAGGAACTTGTCGCTCACGCTTGCCCCGGCGCTATCCGCTCGCGTGCGCCGCTCATTGGATGATGAAATGGGAGAAGTGAACGGCCCTGACCGGGTTCGGACGATCGAGCCGCGGCTGCGCCTGGCCGGTCACGGACGGCTGCGATGCAGCCGGGCTCCATCCGGCCTGTGCGCCACCGATCTCGGCGATCCGCGAAGCGAGGCGGGCCTTGCCCGGCACGCTCAGCAGATCACTGGCCCGCATCGACGAGATCTCCAGCAGGATCGCATTGCGCAAGGCCGGCATGCGGGTCTTCAGGTTCGCCTCGGTAGCGGATGACGCGACTTCCAGCGTGACGGCGATCTGCGCGAATCGCTCGCCGCCGTCATCTGCGAGGTTGACCGTGAACTGCTCGAGCGGCAGGAAGATCGAGGGTTGGCTGGCGTGTTCCGCCGACGGGTCGGCCTTCGACGACATCAGATACCACCCGCCGGCTGACGCTCCGGCGACGAGCACCACGGCGGCAATGGCAATGATCAGACCCTTGCCGCGCTTGGCAGCGGCCTTGGGCACGGCGTCCTTGTCCGACATGAACCTTCCTGCGACGAATGAAGCGGTCAGCCATCGGCCGACGCTGCACTCGATTCTCCGAGGAGGGCGGGCCGCCCGATCGCGGGAAAAGCGCGGCAGGAGTCGCGCAATTCGGGCGCTCGACCCTCCGGCGGCGCGGACTCAGGCGTAAAGGTCGAGGCCACCGGGGCGCCAGGCCGGGTGCGGGCGATCTGCGGCGGGGAACCGATCGTCCGTCGCGCTGTGGCGCGTGCCGGGGGATCGATGAGGATCGGCGCCACCGGGGTGTCGGTGCGACGGAGCCTGCTGGAACTCCCGGCCACCCCGACCGTCCGAAACCTGAGCGTCGGCGAGCAGCAGCCCGCTGCCGGCGAGCATTTCGCGAAGCACGGGCAGGGACTGCTCGATCGCTGCCCGGGTGTCCGGTTGCAGCGCGGCGAACGTGACCCGGGTGTTGTCGCCGTCCACGGTCAGCTCGATCAGGACGGGGCCCATCTCCTGGGGCTGCAGCCGAATCTCCGCGCGACCGATGCCCGCCAGGACGAGTGCGCCGACCTCGTTCGCGAAGGCCTGCGGGAAAGCCGGCAGGCCGATCGGGACAGCGACCGAGGCGCTGCGCGTCGGATGGGCACTGATCGCGGTCGCCGCTGAAGTGTGAGGGTTGGCGGCAGGCACGACGAGCAGTCCGGGAGAGGCCGGGCCGGCGGCTCGCGACGCCGCATCGGTGATCGGGATGCGAGGCTCCACCCCGGACGGCTCGATCGAGACCGCTTCCCCTGGCGCGGATTCGGCCTTCTCAGCATCGACAGTCGCGTCGGCATCGACCGCGCCCGACGACCTGGGCGTCGCATCGCTCCGCGCCGTGCCGATGAGCGCGGCCGCCCGTGCCTCGCCAGGGCGGCCGCGCAACGCCATTCCGGCCGTTCGCAGGTCGCCGGCATCGCCGTCTTCGGCGTGGCCGGCTCCGCGTCCGGCAGTTTCGCCACCAGCCTGGGTCAGGGCGGGGCCGAGCTTGTTCCCGGCGCCGCTTGCCTGAGGTTCGGCAGAGACCGCGCCGTCGTCGGCATCGTCGGTGCTCGATCCGGTGTGCGCGTCACCGCCGGGCGAGGGCGCCGGTTTCGCGTTTCCGAGACATGGAGCGCACGGCGCAGGAATCGCGACCTCGGCCGGCTCGCTGTCGGAGTCGGCCTCTCCGGTCCGGCTGCCTGCCCTCGACCGATCGGTTCGCGATGTCTCGCCGTCGCGGACTTCGGCGTGAGCGCGGGCCCGCACCTGTTCCGGGCCTTCCTTTTCGGCTACCTCTTCCCGGTCTGGAGCGGCCGGAGGCCGCGCCGATGCGGGCGAACCGGACGCGCGCCGCGCCGCTGACATCGCAGCCTCGAACGATGGTTCGCTTCCATCTGCGCTGCCCCTTGCGTACGCTGCGCCGTCGGCGGGGGGCTCGACGCGGCTGGCGGCTGGTCTGCCGGCCGTCGGAGAAGGCGACGTCCCGCGGAGCGGGTCCAGCATCTCAGGAGTCATGGTTTGAACGGCTTGTTCGCCGCGAGATGGCCTGCGCAGCCAGTTCGTCAGTCTGTCGCTGATCCGCCCGCCTGGCTGTTGCCAGCCGGGCATCCTCGCGACGCTGCTGCAGAGTTTCGAACGCCAGCAGCCGGCGCTGTCGCTCGAGAAGCTCGGCCTTTCGCTCGTCGGCCAGTGTCGCCAGCCTGTCGCGCTGCCGGGACTGCTCGTCGATCGCCGCATCGAGCCTGCGCGTGAATTGCTCGCGCACCCCGATCAGCGCGGCGTCGAAGGTGGCGCCGGCGCGGCTGCGCTCGAGTTGTTCGTCCCGGTAGCTGGCAAGCAGGTCGAGGGTCTGCCCGGCCTTGTCCGCTTCGCCGCACGCACCGGCGGCTCGCGTGGCGGCGTCGTCGCGAACGCGGCGCGCGTGCTCGATCAGCTGGGCAAGGACGCGCCGCTTCATGCGTTGGCCGCTGCGCCGGCCGGCGCCCCGTTCGCCGCGAGCACGAGCCTTGTCAGCGCCTGGGCCGACGCCGGCAGGTCGCATCGCTCGTCGAGATCCTGCTGCAGGAATCTCAGGATGTTCGGGAACAGCGCGATCGCGAGGTCGGTTTCAGCATCGCTGCCCGGAACGTAGGCGCCCACCGAGATGAGGTCGCGGCTGCGCTGGTAGTGCGACCAGAGAGACTTGAGCCGGCGTGCCTGGACGATCTGCTGGGCATCGACGACGTTGGCCATGACGCGGGATATCGATTGCTCAACGTCGATCGCAGGGTAGTGCCCGGCATCGGCGAGCGGCCGCGACAGCACGAGATGCCCGTCGAGGAAGGAACGCGCCGCATCGGCGACCGGGTCCTGTGGATCGTCGCCCTCGGTGAGCACGGTGTAGAAGGCAGTGATCGAGCCGTGCCCGTTCAAGCCGTTGCCGGTGCGCTCGATCAGGGACGGCAGCCTCGCGAAGACCGACGGGGGATAGCCTTTCGTTGCGGGTGGCTCGCCTACCGCGAGCGCCACTTCGCGTGCCGCCATCGCATAGCGGGTCAGGGAGTCCATCAGCAGGAGAACGTGTCTGCCCTGGTCCCGGAAGTGCTCCGCGATCGCGGTGGCGTACACCGCTCCCTGCATCCGGCTGAGTGGCGGTGCGTCGCTCGGGGCGGCCACCACCACCGACCGGCGCAGTCCGTCCTCCCCCAGGATGTCCTCGATGAACTCCTTCACCTCGCGCCCACGTTCGCCGATGAGGCCGAGCACGATCACGTCTGCGGAGGTGTAGCGTGCCATCATGCCCAGCAGCACGCTCTTGCCTACGCCTGCCCCGGCGAACAGACCGAGCCGCTGCCCCCGCCCCACGGTGAGCATCGCGTTGATCGCGCGGACACCGGTGTCGAGCGGCTGGCGTATCGGTTCGCGCTCCATGGCGTTTACCGGCCGGCCGCTGATCGGACGGCGCTCGACCTTGCCGAGCGCGCCGTGCCGGTCGAGCGGCGCGCCGCTCGAGTCCACGACACGACCGAGCAGCCCGTCGCCGATCGGGAGCCGGCGCATCCGGTCCGTCACGCGCAGCCAGGCGTGCGATGGCTGGCCGAGGCGAGGCGCGCGGATCGCCGGCTCGATCGGGAGGACCCTCGCGCCCGGCGACAGGCCAAGCGTCTCGCCGGTCGGCATGAGGTACAGCCGGCCTTCTCCGAAGCCGACGACCTCTGCCTCGACCATGGAGACGTCGGAGCCGCTTCCCGCCTGCGAGACCAGGCAGAGGCTGCCAACCGGAAGGCGCAGCCCCGAGCACTCGAGCACCAGGCCGGTGGCCCGGATAAGGCATCCCTGAACCTCGTAGGGCGCTGCCACCGCGAGAAGCTTGCGGTGATTCTCGAACAGCGTCGACCAGGCCGGCGGCATGCTCATCCGTCGCTGTCCCTGCCGGCCGGAATGCTGAAGTCATCGGCTCGCCCGATTGCCGCAAGCACGCGTCGCCATCGGGTCTCCAGCGTCGCATCCACTGACGCGCGCGGCGTCTCGATCAGGCATCCGCCAGGTTGGACGTCGGTATCCGGCACGATCTCGCACATGCGGGCACCGAGCCGCTCGCCGAGTTCGCTGCGCACCAGATCGGCATCGGAGGGGTTCAGATGCAGGTGGACCCGCACGCTGTCGTCGACGAGGCTCGCCAGCGCCTCCTGAACGACGGCGAGGATCGATGAGCGGTCGTGGGCAAGCGAGGCGCGAACCACTTGTCGGGCGACGTCGAGGGCGAGCCTGACGACCTCGTCGGCTGCCTCGCGCTCGACCTGCGCAAAGCTCGCCTGAAGCGCGCTGGAGAGTGCCTCCACCCGTACGGCCAGCGTGATCCCCGCCGCTTCCTCTGCCCGTCGGCGCTCTGCTGCGGCGTGCTGGACGCCCGCTTCGAAACCGCGCTTCATGCCGTCGGCGAAGCCGGCGTCGCGGCCCGCCCGGTAGCCGGCCTCGTAGCCTTCCTGGTCGATCGGGCCGAACCCGTCGTCAAAGCGACCGAACGGCGAGTTCGATTCGTGCTGCGCGGGCGCAGCGCTGCCGACGTTGCGCGGCGCGCCGGGGTCTCGCTCGAGCTCGTGCATCGTGAACGGGACGCACCCGTGGAGCCGCTCCGAGGCGATGATCCTGCTTGTCGGGCGCTGGGTGCCCGGGGACGGGCCGGCGCCGGCGTGCCCCTCGGCACGGCGCTTGACAGTGTCAGAGGAATGCATCAGCGCCACCTCCCAGTGCGATCTGGCCTTCGTCGGCGAGGCGCTTGGCGATCTTCAGGATTTCCTTCTGCTGGGCCTCGACTTCGACGATGCGCACGGGTCCGCGGGACTCCAGGTCGTCGCGCAGGGTCTCGGCGGCCCGCTGGCTCATGTTGCGGAAGATCCTTTCCCGCAGAGCCGGGTCGGCGCCCTTCAGCGCCACGATGAGCATGTCGCCGGCCACTTCGCGCAGCAGCGATTGCAGGCTCCTGTCGTCGAGCCGTTCGAGATCGTCGAAGGTGAACATCTGCTCGGCGATGCGGTCGGCGAGTTCAGGATTTGCTTCGCGGATTCGCTCGATCGCGCCGACCTCCGCGCCCGGGCCCAGCAAGGTCATGATTTCGGCCGCCGCCTTGCTGCCGCCCAAGCTCGGCCGCTTGCTCGCCTTGCCGCCGGCCAGCAAGCGGTTGAGCGCCTCGTCGAGCTCGCGCAGTGCGCCCGGCTGGATGCCGTCGAGCGTGGCGATCCGCAGCAGGACTTCGCCGCGCAGCGCCTCGGGGAAGTGCCCGAGGATCGCCGACGCATGCTCGCGCTCGAGGTGTGCCAGGATCGAGGCGAGTATCTGGGGGTGCTCGTCGGCTACGAGATCAGCGACCGACCGGGCGTCCATCCACTTCAGGCTTTCGATCCCCGAGCTGCCGCCTTCACGCACGATGCGCTCGATCAGCAAGCTCGCGCGGTCCTCGCCCAGCGCCCGCTGGAGCACAGATCTCACGTAGGCTCCGGAGTCCGCGACAAGCGGATCGACCGCCGCGGCCTCGGTGTGAAACTTGCCGAGGACCTCCTGAAGCTTCTCGTGGCTGGTGCCTCGGGTGCGGGCCATGACTTCCCCGAGCCGCTCGGCCTCCTTCGGGCCGAGGTGGCGGAACACCTCCGAGGCGGCTTCCTCGCCGAGCGCCATCAGCAGGATCGCGCTGTCGGCAAGGCCTTGCTCGTTCACGCGTCAGGCCCTCCCGGATTCGACGCCGACCCAGCTGCGCACGACGCCCGCGACCGCGGCAGGGTTCTGCCTCGCGAGCCGGACGACCTCGTCGCGGGAAACCCGTGAAGCGCCCTGCGGTACGTCTACCGGCGGCGGGATCTGAAGGGGGTCGTCGACACGGGCGGAGATCCGCGGCGACGGGGCGCGGGCCATGGCCTTCAGCGCCGGACGGACCAGCGCGAACACCACGATGAGCGCCAGCAGAACCAGCGAGAAATACTTGCCGACATCCCGCGCGAGAGCGACGGTTTCGGGCTGCTGCCAGATCGGAAGCGACATCTCGGGCGGCGTCTCGACTTCGGTGAATGGCACGTTGACTACGTTCAGAGAGTCGCCGCGCTCCCGATTGAATCCCATGGCCTCGCGCACGAGGGCGTTGACCTTCTCGAGCTCTGCGTCGGAAAGCGGCGTCGACGCCGGCTTGCCCGAGTCGTCGATGCCGCGGCGATGGTTGACGACGACTGCCCCGCTCAGGCGGCGGATCGTGCCGGCCGCATTGCGCACGACCCGAACCGTCTTGTCGACTTCGTAGTTGGTGACCTGCTCGCGACGCCCGGCGGACACCCCGGTGGATTGCGCCGCCGCGCCCTGCATCGGCTGGGCCTTTCCATTGATCGGCGCGCTTGCCGGCGCAGCAGGCTGGTTCGACAGCGCGCCCGGCACGCCTTGCGCATTGGCGGCGTCGCGGCTGCCGGACTCGAGCACCTGCATGCTGCGCACCGCTGCCGGCTCGTTGCCCTGGTTTGGCCGGTATTGCTCGGCGGTGGACTCGCTTTGAGTGAAGTCGACGTCGGCGGTGACTTGGGCCCGGACGTTGCCGGCGCCGACGATCGGCTCCAGGATGTCGAGCACGCGTTGGCTGAGGACGGCCTCTATCCTGCGCACGTGGTCGAGTTGGGCCGAGTCGAGTCCGCCGGGTCGCGGCGCGTCGCTCGACGAGAGCAGGGTCCCGGTGTGGTCGATGACGCTCACCTGGGGCGGCGCGAGATTGGGGACAGAGGACGCGACCAGGTGAACGATCCCGGCGATCTGAGTGCGGTCAAGGCTGCGCCCGGGGTGTACGCCGACCACCACCGACGCCGACGGCTTCGACTGCTCCCGGAGGAATCCGTTCTGTGCCGGGAGGGCCAGATGGACCCGCGCACTCTGCACGACCGCCAGCGACTGGATCGAGCGCGCGAGCTCCCCTTCGAGGCCGCGCTGGAAGTTCAGTCGCTCCTGGAACTGGGTGACGCCGAACTTCTGGCCCTCCAGAAGCTCGAAGCCCACTATGCCGCCACGAGGCAGCCCCTGGGAAGCCAGCCGCAGCCGCGTGTCGTGGACTCGTTCCTCGGGAACGAGGATCGCCGCGCCGCCAGGCGCGAAGCGGTAGGGAACGCTCATTTGCGACAGCGACGCGATCACCGCGCCGCCGTCCTTATCGGACAAGTTCGAGAAGAGCACCCGATATTCCGGCTGGCCCGCCCAGAACAGGGGCGCCGCGACGATCGCGGCCAGCGCGGCCAGGCCGATCACCCCGCCGACGAGGGTACGCCTTGGCACGCGACCAAGCAGGCCGGGGCCTGGCTGGCCGGCCTCGCCCCGGGCGATGGGAATGGGTTCGTTCCGCGTGAGCGCATCCATCCTTTTATTATTCGCGCTGCCGCATCGAAGGGATGCATCAAATAGCGGGTGCGGATGCCGCTATTTCGCGCTTGGCCTGAATGCCGGCGGTGCGAGGATTCCGAATCGGCCGCGCCACCGGTCCGGCCGGGGCGCTCTCACGAGGGAAAGACATGGACGTACGCATCGCGCCAGCGGTCACCGCGATCGCCCAGGGCGCGGGGGCCTCCGCCTCCGCCTCGCCGGCACCCGGACAGGCCACAACCGCCGGCTTTTCCGATGCCCTGCGGAACGCGCTGCAGTCGGTCAGCGATCTGCAGCAACAGAGTTCGTCGCTCCAGGCCCAATTCCAGCTCGGCGCGAACCAGGTCAGCCTGGAGCAGACGATGGTCGCGATGCAGCGCTCGCAGGTTGCCTTCCAGGCGGCGGTGACCGTCCGCAATCGTCTGGTCTCTGCCTACACCGACATCATGAACATGCCCGTCTGACAGGGCTGCGGCGCGGCGACGTCAGTCCGAGCGGAGCCGCTTTTCGATTCGGATCACGAGAATCTGGACCTGGCGTAGAACCTCTCCGGGCATGGGGCCGAAAGACAGGCCGACGAGGTGGGTGCGTTCGCCGACCGGGGTGATTCGCCTGACCACCAGATCGCAGGGAATCGGGGTCTGGCGAGCCGTCTCGATTCGGCAACGCGTCCAGGTCTCGCCTGGGCTCGGCGGGGCCTTGTCATCCGCGACCAGGACGGACAGGCCGCCGGCGCTGATGTCACGGATCGTGTAGCTGGCTTCCGTGCCGGGCGCGAGGACTCTTACGCAGCGCGTGCCGTCGCTTGCCGGCGGGTGCACCCGAAAGGCGTCGCGCCGCTGGAGGCGGTGCAGGCGGCCGGGCAATCGTGCGCGCAGCGCGGGCCCATGCGTGTCGGTTGCCGGAAGCACCGACAGTCCGCTCAGGTCGAACTGGATCTTGATCCTGTCCGGAAAGGCGACTCCGATCGCGTTCTGGCTGCGTCGCAGGACCGCTGCGAACTCGTCCTGTCCGGTGAGGTCGATCTCGACCTCGGCGTCGTCGACCTGCTCGATCGCGACGATCGCGAAACGTCGCCTGTCCGGCATCGCATAGAGCGTGACCAGCACGTGACGACTGCGGAGATCGTCGATGATCGCGCGCACTGCGCGCCTGCCTTCCACCAGAAACTCGGCGGGCAGCCTGTCGGGGTCTTCCGGCTCGGTGCGCTCGTGCCAGGCGTCTGCCGGCGCCGTGGCTCGCGGGGAGGCATCCGGGCTATCCATGGCGTCGACTCGGCTCAGGGCCTCTCGGCTCGCTTCTGCGACGCGGCGTCGACACGGTGCTCGACCCTGCCGAAGAGGGCGTCCAGCGTCTGGCAGCCCGGACTGGCAAGGCGACGGATGTCGGCGTCCATGCGTAGCAGGCGGCGCGCGATCACCAGTCTCTCTCTTCGCTGATCATGGCTGAGCGGCGAGCGCTCGAGCTCGGCCTGCAATCGATCTGCCAGCGACCGGATCGCCTGCTGCCGCAGTGCCACGCCATTCCAGTTCGCGGCCCGCGCCTCGCCGAGCATTTGCCGAGCCAAGGCCTCGATCTCGAGATATCGATCGAGCATGCCGCCGGAGCCTGCGTTGGCGTGGATCGACATCGCGAGCAGCGCAGCGCGCGTCAGGCCGCCTGGCGAGCGCTGCGCGCTCCAGGGGCAATGCGGCGCCACGCGTCGCGCAGCTGCTCGAGCATCGCGGCCACCTCGGCGTAGCGGGCGTCATCGCCGCTGGAGTTGGCCGATAGCAGGCGATGGCTCATGTACTCGTAAAGAGCCTCGAGGTTCGCCGACAGTTCTCCGCCGCGGGGATCAAGGGAGGCCTTGAGGCCCTCGTCGAGCAGGCGCAGCGCGCGGGTAGTGGCCTCGCCGCGGGCTGCGGTTTCGCCGACGCGCAAGGCGGCGCGGGCCCTGGCAACCGCGCCTATCACTCCGTCGAACAACATGCAGATCAGCGCGTGCGGGTCTGCCTGCGAGACCGATGTCTCGAGTTCCAGACCGCGGTATGCGCTGGCCGCCTGGCGTGGGTTCGCGTACATGATCGTGAATGGGGAAAGTTGATCGATGTCCCTTCTATCGGCCGGGGGCGAGCAGCCTTGAGACGCAGCCCGACGACCGGTCGGGTCAGGCCTGCGATTCGGTCGACTTCAGCAGGGTCTGGATGCTCGCGAGCGAGCTCGTCATCTGTGACAGGCTCGCGTCCAGGGCCGTGTATTGTCTGAGCAGGCGGCGCTCGACGTCGCCCAGACGCGATTCGAGGCGGCCCTGCTGGTCAAGAATCGCCTTCTCGCGCGCGCGCAACGATTCGTTGGCCGTCGCGATTGCGCCGTCGGCGCCCAGGGTCTGGCCCAGTATTTCGACGACCCGGAGGGCGATGCCCGGCCCGCCGGGATCGCCGGCCGCTGACGCGAACAGCGCCCGGAGCCCCTTCGGGTTGGCCAGTGTGGCCTCGATCCGGGATTCGTCCATCGCCAGCGAGCCGTCTCGCTGCAGGCGGATGCCGGCCGCGTTGAGGCTGTCGAGCGTGCCGCTGCCCACGGTCTCGCGCAGGATCTCGCGCAGCTTCTGCTGGATGCGGTTGACGATCTGGTTTCCCTGCAGGGGGCCTGCAGTGCGGCTCGCCTCGTCGTAGCGTGTCTGCTCGGAGATCAGCCGGCTCAGGTCGTTATAGGCCTTCACGAAGTTGTCGATGCGCTCTCGAAGCGCTTCACGGTCGGTGGCAAGGCTCACGTCGACCGGCCCTGTCGTGGGCGCGCGCAGCTCCAGCGTCAGGTTTTCGATCGTCTCGGCCAGAAGGTTCTGCTCGGCCGAGATCGGCAGGCCGTTGACGGAAAGGCTGGCGGCGCGGGCGGACTCGGCGAGTGCCAGGTTGCGGCCCCCGCCCTCCGGTGCGGCCGGATCGAAGGCCAGTGCCGACAGGCCGGCCACATCGGTGGTGCCCCCGTCCAGGTCGTCGGCGAGGATCCGAAAGGCCTGCGTCTCGCCGGTCTGCGCGCTGCGGAGCATCAGCCGTTGGCCGCCGCCGTCGGCGACGAGGGTGGCCGTGATGCCCGCGGCGGCTGCGTTGATCGCCGTGCGCAGCTCGGCGAGCGTCGCGCCGGACGGGATGGTGATCGCGGTCTCGGGGCGGTCGGGGTCGGCGCTGAAGCCGGTGCCGGCTGCGTCGAGCGTGCCGAACTGGATGCGCAGCGTGCCGCCGCCGATGACCGAGTCGGCGCCGGCCCACGCCGTGCTGGCCAGCGTCTGCCGGCCCGCGAGCGCCGCGACCTCGATCGTGTGATTGCCGGCCATCGCCCCGGCCGAGGCAGTGGCTCGCACGGTCGATTCGTCGCTGGTCGAGGCCTTGACGGCGTTCCAGGTGTCTGCCTGGCCAAGCGCCCGGGCTGCGTCCTGAAATGAGGCGAGTGCCGCCTGCAGGCGGCCATATGCCGAGAGTTGCGTCTCGAGGCCGGACAGCGAAGTCTCGAGGGCCTGCAGCGGCCGGCGCTCGATCTGCATCAATTGCGAGACGATACCGCTTACGTCGATGCTTCCGGTGGCGCCGATCGGGGTCATGGGGAGTCGTTCCGGTTTGCCGGTGTGTCGGATCGAGCGGAGTCTGCGCGTCTTGCCACGGCTTCGATCCGTCGATCAATGGCAAACGGCCGGCGCATTTCGGCGCCGGCCGTTCCATTCACGCCGGCGGGAGTCGTTAGCGGAGCAGGGCCAGCACGTTGTTGGGCAGCGCATTGGCCTGCGACAGCATCGCGGTGCCGGCCTGCTGCAGGACCTGGGCGCGGGTCAGCGCGGCGGTCTCGGCGGCGAAATCGGCGTCCATGATCCGGCTGCGCGCGGCGGCCTGGTTCTCGGCCGCGACCTGCAGGGTGCCGATGGCGGCCTCGAATCGGTTCTGCACGGCGCCCCAGTTGGCACGCTGCGAGTTCAGGGTGGTGAGCGCATTGTCGATGGCGGTCATCGCGGCGTTGGCGCTGGTCGCGTCGGCGCCGGTGAGGGCCGCGCCGGTGGCAGCGCTGATCGTCGCGTCGGCCGACAGGTCGGTGGACGTGACGCTGATCGTGTCGCCGACATTGGCGCCGACCTGGAACACCTGGGCGGTGGCAGTGGCGAGCACCGACACGTCATTGAACTTGGTCTTGCTGATCGTGTCGGAGATCTGGGTCGCGAGCTGCTGGTATTCGGCGTCCAGGTTCGCGCGGTCGTCCGAGCCATTCGTGCCGTTGGCCGCCTGCACGGCGAGCTCGCGCATGCGCTGCAACATGTCGCCGATCTTGCCGAGGGCGCCCTCGGCCGTCTGGGCCATCGAGATGCCGTCGTTCGCGTTTCGGATCGCCACGTTCATGCCGCGCACCTGCGCGTTCATCCGTTCGGCGATCGCCAGTCCGGCGGCGTCGTCCTTGGCGCTATTCACTCGGAGACCCGAGGACAGGCGCTGGACCGCCTGAGCGAGCATGCTCTGCGTGGTGCTGAGATTGCGCTGGGTGTTCAGCGAGATGAGGTTCGTGTTGATCGTCTGTGCCATTTCGAGGGCTCCTCAATGGGGCGGTGTTCGGTGGAACGATCCGGGCTCGTCGTGTCGGCCATGCCCGCAGCGTCCCGGCATCAGGGTTATCGGCTCGTCCGCGCTCGGCTTTAGCGAATTGCCTCGGCGCGGGCTTTCCTCGGCCGAATGGCGGCCTGCGACCCGATCAACGGCGGCCTGGCGTGCCTGCGTAGGAAAAATTCCTATGGGGCGGCGACATATTCGGGTCCGCGGCTTGGAGCGATTCGGATTCAAGATGCGGCCGTGCTGGTCGACACTGTGAACCGTTCCCCAACGAGCAACGGCGCATCCATGCAACTCGACGACCGCCTGATGGCCGAGGTCCGCGACGCGAACCTCTCCTACCTGATCCTGGCGCAGCGCCTGATACGCGCCGACCGCGTGCAGGCGCTCTACCGGCTTGGCGTCTCCGAAGAGGTTGCCGACATACTCGAGGGCCTGTCGCCCAGCCAGTTGATGAAGATCGCCGCCAGCAACATGCTGATGTGCCGCTTCCGGTTCGACGACGAGATGGTGTGGTCGCTGCTCACCGACCACGGGCGCGCTCAGGGCGAGGGCGCCGAAGGCAATGCCGCGCGCTTGCACGCGAGCATCCTGATGGCCGGCAATGTCAGCGAGGCGATCGACTCGTGAGTACGCGCAGCCTGCTCGAGGATGCCCGCCAGGTCCAGCGCGCAATCGAGATGATCCGCCTTGGGGCGCGGTTGCAGATGCTCCAGGCGGAGACCGCGCTGCCCTACGAGCGCCTGCTCCGTCTCTACAAGGAGGTTGCGGGGCGCTCGCCGTCCAAGGGGCAACTGCCATTCTCGACGGATTGGTTCGTCTGCTGGCAGCCGAATATCCATGCGTCCCTCTTCCATAACATCTACGGCTATCTCCTGAAGACGAGCCCGCTGGACGACGTCGACGCCATGATGAAGGCGTACGCGCTCTACCAGTCGGAGATCGCCGTGCGCGGCGTCGAGCCCTTGCTCTCGATCACCCGTGCCTGGCGGCTCGTTCGCTTCATCGATTCGGGCCTGCTGGCCACGACCCGCTGCACTCGCTGTGGGGGGCACTTCGTCAATCACCCCTACGAAATCGAGCGCGAGTTCGTTTGCGGCCTTTGCGAGCCGCCGGCGCGCGCCGGGAAGGGCAGGCGCGCGGGCACCATACACTGAGCGGCGCCGGCGGCTCCCTTCGGGACGCCGTTCGGCGGCTGGCGAGGGCAATCCGGCGCCAGCGGCGCTTCGGGCCTCAAGATTCCCGTCGCAAGTCCGAAAGCAGGAGTGATCCGCCGGCTTTTCGGACCGGCGGCGGTCTTCGGGGTCGCGCTGCGCATGTTCGTCGTCATCGGTTATCTCGTCGTCATCGGTTCGGTGCTGGGGGGTTACGCGCTCGCGGGCGGGCATCTGGCCGCCCTGTTCCAGCCACTCGAGCTGCTGATCATCGGGGGGGCCGCGCTCGGCGCGTTCGTCGTCTCCAATCCGGGCAAGACCCTGAAGGCGGTGCTTCGAGCCCTTCCTGCCTTGCTCAAGGGCTCGAAGTACACGAAGGCCCGCTACATGGAGCTGATGGCGCTTCTTTTCGACATTCTCACCAAGGCGCGCAAGGAAGGGCTGATGTCGATCGAGGCGGACGTCGAGCGCCCGCAGGAGAGCCCCCTCTTCCAGCGCTATCCGGCGGTGGCGGGCGATCACCACCTGATCGAATTCATGACCGACTACCTGCGGATGATGGTCTCGGGCAACCTCAATGCCTTCGAGATCGAGAATCTGATGGACAACGAGATCGACACTCACCATCACGAGGCAATGGTGCCGTCGCACGCCATCCAGAAGATGGCCGACGGGCTGCCGGCATTCGGCATCGTGGCCGCGGTCATGGGGGTCGTCCACACGATGGGCTCGGTCGGAAAGCCTCCGTCAGAGCTCGGCGCGATGATCGCGCACGCGCTGGTCGGCACCTTCCTGGGGATCCTGATGGCCTATGGCTTCGTGTCGCCGCTCGCCACGCTGCTCGAGCAGAAGGTGGACGAGGGCACGAAGGAGCTGCAGTGCGTCAAGGTGACGCTGCTCGCCAGCATGCAGGGTTATCCACCGCCAATCGCGGTGGAATTCGGGCGCAAGGTCCTCTACTCGACCGAGCGGCCGAGCTTCAGCGAGCTCGAAGCGCATGTGAAGCAGAAGCGAGCCTGACGGAGCGCCGCGTCGATGACCTCCGAGGAGCGAAAGGCCCGGCCGATCGTCGTCAAGCGGATCAGGAAAGCGCGTCACGCCGGTCATCACGGCGGCGCGTGGAAGATAGCCTATGCCGACTTCGTGACGGCGATGATGGCCTTCTTCCTGCTCATGTGGCTGCTGGGATCCACGACGAAGGGCGACCTGCAAGGCATCGCCGACTACTTCCGCACGCCGCTGAAGGTGGCGCTGTCTGGCGGCAACGGTTCCGGAGACAGTTCCTCGGTCATCCAGGGCGGCGGAAGCGAGCTCACGCGCACGATCGGCGCCGAGCGGCGCGGCGACAATGCGGACCCGCAGACGAAGGTGAACCTGCAGGCCCTGCGAGCGGAGTTGCGCCGTGCCGAGGGACAGCGACTGACAAAGCTGAAGTCGCAGATCGAGGCCGTCATCAACGCGAACCCGCTGCTGGCCGAGTTCCGGTCACAGATCAGGCTCGACATGACGCCCGACGGCCTTCGGATCCAGATCGTGGACGAGCAGAGCCGGTCGATGTTCGACATCGGGAGTCCGGTGGTGAAGGTCTACATGCGGGAGCTTCTCCAGAAGGTCGGCTCGGTGCTGAATGGCGTGGAGAACAGGATCAGCCTGTCGGGACACACCGACGCGGCGCCCTATGGCAATGGAGAGCGCGGCTATTCCAACTGGGAACTTTCGGCCGATCGGGCGAACGCCTCGCGCCGCGAACTGGTCGCCGGCGGGATGGCTGAGTCCAAGGTCGTGCGGGTCGTCGGGCTCGGTCCGTCGGTGATGTTCGACCCGGCGAGCCCGCGCGACCCGATCAACAGGCGGATCACGATCGTGGTGCTGAACCAGGACGCCGAGGAGCGGATACTCCATGGGACGGAGGTCGATCCGCCGGTGTCCGATGCCGCTGGCTTCGATGCCGCGCTGGCTGGCGCGCGTGGCGGTGCTCCCGGCGGTGCGCAGCGCGGACTGCAGGCCTTCATCGACTCCCCCGCCGATCAATGACTTCCGCCGTGGCCTCGCGGGCCGCCGGAATTGACGTGTTGCATCGCCCCTTATCGGGGCATCGGAGTCTCGCGCGCGCAAGATAATCGGCCCGATTCGTTAAAAGGGCCCGATTCCCAGACGCGATGGCCGACAACGACGTCAGTCGCGAAGACCGACAGCTGCCAGCATCCGAACGCAGACTCCAGCGCGCGCGCGAGGAGGGTCGCGTCGCGCGCTCGCGCGACTTCGGGCATTTCGCGGTGCTTGGAACAGCGCTGCTCGCGACCCTGCTCGGCGGCCCGGCAGTCGCGCGCGAGGCGATCGCAATGGTGCGTTCGGCCTTGCGGTTCGGGCCGGTGCCTGAGCTCTCTCCGCGTGGAATGGCCGACTTTTTCGTCGCGGTCGGCGGCGCCGCGACGCTCGCGGTGCTGCCGCTCGTGCTTGCCCTGTCGGTTGCGGCCGTGCTCGCGTCGGTGGTCCCTGGCGGACTTGTCCTCTCGGGCAAGCCGCTGTCGATCGAGGCTTCCAAGATCAACCCTGTCAACGGCCTGCGCCGCATCTTCTCGCTGCGCGGCGCCTTCGACCTCGGCAGGCTGATCGTCGTCGCGCTCGCGCTGGCGGGGATCGGCGGTTGGTTCGTCGCCGCGAGCCTTCCCGAGTTCGTGCAATTGGCGGTCCAGCCGCTGGCGCCGGCCGCCACTTCTGGCGCAATGCTGATGGCCGCGGGGCTGGCGGCGCTGGTTGGCGTGCTTGCCTTCGTTGCCGCAGCTGACCTGCCGTTTCAGTGGTTCCGGCATCGAGCCGAGCTGAAGATGAGCTATCGCGAGCTCAAGCAGGAGGCCAAGGAGTCCGACGGGGATCCGCTTCTCAGGGCGCGCCTGCGCGGGCGGCAGCGCGAGATCGCGGGCCGGCGGATGCTCGCGGCGGTGCCGACCGCCGACGTCGTCGTCACCAACCCGACCCACTTCGCAGTGGCGATCCGCTACGACGAGGGTGCGATGGGGGCGCCGAGGGTGGTTGCGAAGGGAGCCGACCTGATGGCGGCCAGGATCCGCGAGCTCGCGCTCGGAGCCGGCGTTCCGCTGGTCGAGGCGCCGCCGCTCGCGCGGGCGCTCCACGCGCACGTCGCGATCGACGCCGAGATTCCGGCCGCGCTCTATTCGGCCGTGGCACAGGTGCTCGCCTACGTGTACCGCCTGAAGTCGTGGACGCCCGGGCAGGGCGAGCCTCCCGTGCCGCCTCCGGCGGTGGAAGTGCCGGGCGAGCTGTCGGCTTCGGGGGGGCGCCTATGAGGCTGTCGTTCCTGCGCGCGGCCGGGGGGGCGAAGCTTCGGGCCGGCGGTGTCGGCCTGCAGCTGCCGCCATGGCAGTCGCTGGCGGCGCCGATCGTCATCGTGCTGATCCTGGCGATGATGATCCTGCCGTTGCCGCCGCTGCTGCTCGATCTGCTGTTCACCTTCAACATCGCGCTGTCGCTGCTGGTGCTGCTGGTGTCTGCCTACACGGTGCGCCCGCTCGACTTCGCCGTCTTTCCGTCGGTGCTCCTGGTCACGACCCTCCTGCGCCTCTCCCTGAACGTGGCGTCGACCAGGGCGGTGCTGATGCACGGTCACACGGGGCCCGACGCGGCAGGGAAGGTCATCGAGTCCTTCGCCGGCTTCCTGATCGGCGGCAACTTCGTGGTCGGGATCATCGTCTTCGCGATCCTGACGGTCATCAACTTCGTGGTGGTCACCAAGGGTGCGGGCCGGATTGCCGAGGTGTCGGCCCGATTCGCCCTGGATGCGCTGCCAGGCAAGCAGATGGCAATCGACGCCGATCTGAACGCCGGGCAGATCGATCACGTCGAGGCCCGGCGCCGCCGCTCGGACGTGTCCCGGGAGGCCGATTTCTTCGGCTCGATGGACGGCGCCTCAAAGTTTGTGCGCGGCGACGCCATTGCGGGAATCCTGATCGTCTTCATCAACATCGTCAGCGGTCTGCTGATCGGCACGCTGCAGCATTCGCTGTCGATCCAGGATGCGGCGAACAACTACATCCTGCTGGCGGTGGGCGACGCCCTGGTCGCGCAGGTTCCAGCTCTCGTGATATCGGTAGCGGCTGGCCTGATCGTTTCGCGGGTTGCCGACGACGACGATGTCGGCGGGCAGGTGGCCAAGCAGTTGCTGTCGCTGCCCCGGGCTCTGGGACTGACCGCGTTGGTGATCGCCCTCATGGGGGTGGTCCCGGGCATGCCGCACTTCTCCTTTCTGCTGCTGGCCGCGGCGATCGGCTACTTCGCGTGGTGGCTCACGGGCAGCAAGGCGCGGCAGGCCGCCGAGGCGCCGACCGAGGCATCGGTTCCGGCGCAGGAGATCGAGGCGAGCTGGGACGACGTCAGGCAGGTCGACATGCTGGGTCTCGAGGTCGGCTATCGCCTGATCCAGCTCGTCGACAAGGAGCAGGGCGGCGAGATGCTCGGCCGCATCAAGGGCGTACGCAAGAAGTTCGCGCAAGAGGTGGGGTTTCTGCCGCCGGTCGTCCACATCCGCGACCAGTTGGACCTCAAGCCAACCGCATACCGGATCACGCTCAGCGGAGTGACCGTCGGCGAAGGCGAAGTGTTCCCGGGCATGATGCTCGCAATCGATCCGGGGCATGCCGCCCTGCCGGCCGGCACTCCGACCCGGGATCCCGCGTTCGGTTTGCCCGCGGCGTGGATCGAGGCGAGCCAGCGCGAGCCGGCGCAGGCGGCCGGCTGCACCGTGGTCGACCCGGCCACCGTGGTGGCCACCCACCTGCACCACCTGATGCAGACCCACGCCGCGCGCCTGCTCGGGCGCACCGAGGCGCAGCAGCTCATCGAGCACCTGGCGCGCTTCGCACCGAAACTCGTAGAAGAGGTCGTGCCGAAGCTGACTCCCCTGCCGGTGTTCCAGAAGGTTCTGCAGAATCTGCTCGAGGAGTCGATTCACGTGAGGGACCTTCGAGGGATCGTCGAAGTGCTCGGCGAGCATGGGGTGCGCACGCAGGATCCCACCGAGCTCACTCGCGAGGTCCGGATCGCGCTGGCGCCCGCGATCGTCCAGCAGCACTTCGGGCCCGCGAAGGAGCTCAGCGTCATAGCAATCGAGCCCGGACTGGAGAACCTGCTCGTGCAGGCGCTCGCGCAAGGCGCCGCGGGTTCGCTCGAGCCGGGCGTCGCCGAGTACCTCATGGCGGCCGGGAGCGAGGCAGCGCAGGCTCAGGAGAGCGCCGGCCATGGCGCCTGCCTGCTCGTGCCCGACCGCATTCGCATCCCGCTCGCGCGCCTGATGCGCAAGGCCGCGCCGCGGCTTCGCGTTCTGGGGCACTCCGAGATCCCTGACACCCACACGATCCGGATCGGCCGACTCATCGGAGAGACCAAGTGAACGTGAAACGCTACGTGGCGCGCACCACCCGAGAGGCGCTTGCCATGGCTCGAGCCGAGCTGGGCCCTGACGCGGTCGTGCTGAAGAGCCGGCCTGTCGCCGACGGCGTCGAGCTGTTCGCGATGGCCGAGGACGCGTTCGACGATGCGGGCGCCGAAGCACAGGCGCCCGCCCGCCGCGAGCCGGGCTCTGCGCCACAGCCTGTGCCGAGGGCCGACGAATCGATGACGACCGTGAGTTTCGAGACCTACGTCCGCGAGCGGCAGTTGCGTCGCCAGCTCGCGGAGGCGGCTGCCGCGGTGGTGCGGCCTGACGAGCCGAGAGGGGAGCCGGCGTTCGCCCCGGGCGCGCCTCCGCGACGGGAAGCGCATTCCGGTCCGCCTCGCTCCCAGGTCGCTGCCGATGCCGGGGACTCGATGGCGGTTCGGGGAATGATGACCGAGCTGCGTGAGCTTCGCGAGTTTCTCGCCGACCGGATCGAATCGGTCGGCTGGTTCGGCGCAGTGAAGCGTCGGCCCGGCCAGTCCCGACTGTTGCGCATCATGTTGCAGGCCGGCTTCTCGGCGGCCCTCGCGCGCACGATCGTCGACCGCCTGCCCGCCGAGCTGGACGACCACGCGGCGCTGCAATGGCTGCGCGAGGTCCTGCTTCGCAACGTGCGGGCCGACGCGTCGGCACGCTCTTCGTTCGACGAGGGCGGGGTCTTCGCGCTGCTCGGCCCCACAGGTGTCGGAAAGACGACAACGGCCGCCAAGATCGCCGCGCAGTTCGCGCTGAAGCACGGAGCGCAGTCGGTGGGTCTGATCACCGCCGACGTCTACCGTGTTGGCGCGCAGGATCAGCTGCGCACTTTCGGGCGGATGCTGGGCGTTCCGGTTCATGTCGCCCACGACGTCGCCGCCCTGGCCGGCTTCCTCGAGATCTCGATGCATCGCAAGCTCGTGCTGATCGACACAGCAGGCGTGAGCCAGCGGGACGAACGGGTTCGCGAGCTTCTCGCGGCGCTGTCCTCGCCGCGGATCCGGAAGATGGTGGTCATCAATGCCGCGATGCAGGGTGAGGCGATCGAGGAAGTCGTCCAGGCCTATCGCGCCACGGAATCGGCCGGGGTCATCGTATCGAAGGTCGACGAGGCGGTGCAGCTCGGCGGCGTGCTCGACGTCATGATCCGTCATCGGCTGACGCTGCAGGGGATCGCCAACGGTCAGAGAGTGCCGGAAGACTGGCATCGTCCCCTTGCGGCTGCGCTTGTGGACCGGGTGGTGTCGGGCGCCGGTTCCACTCGGCCGAGCGTGTTCTCGTACGACGAGGCAGAGCTTGCAATGCTCGCGGCCGGGGCGCGCCCCGTCGCAGCGGGCGCGCAGAGGGAGGCGGTCGGTGTTTGAGGCAGGCCTCGACCAGGCCTCGGGCTTGAGGCGGCTGCTCGGCGGCGCGCCCGTGATGCCCGTGATCGCCCTCGGCTGCGGAACGGCGGATCGATCCGAGCGGACGGCAGCGCTCGCGCTTGGGGACGCCCTGTCGAGGGCGGGCTGGAATCCCTTGCTAGTCGACCTGATGGACTGCCCGGCCGATGATGGGCTGGCGCTCGAATCGTCGAGGGTCTCCCGGGTCCGCCCGGACGAGGCTCGGGCATTCCTCGCCCATGGTCACGACCTGCGGCGGCTCGCCGGCGCGACCGCGCGACTGCGTGTACAGGCCTTTGACATCCTTCTGGCGGTTGCGGAGCCCTTGCGGCTTGCCGACCTCGCCGCCGGCTTCATCGACCGGATGGTCCTGCTCGCGCGCGCCGATCCGGTTTCGGTGGCACGGGCCTATGCGCAGGTCAAGGCAGTGGCCCTCTCCCACGGCCTGTCGGATTTCGTGGTTGCCTTCCTGGACGCGGGCTCCGATGACGACGCACTCGTGGCGCACGAACGCCTGGCGAGGACGGCGTCGCGTTTTCTTGCCGCTCGCGTGGCTTTCGGCGGCGACGTGTCGTCCGACGCCCAGGCTCGGAAGTGCTGGGACAGGTTGGCGCTCCTCGCCTGCTCGTCGCTGCCACCGGCCGAGATCTCCCAATGCCTTCGACACAGCTGATCTAGCCGGGTTTCAAATGTTGTACACGCCCCAGGGAACGCTCGATCACGACGGCCTGGTCGCTCGCTTCGGGCCGATGGTTCGGCGAGCGGCGAGCCAGCTGGCTGCGCGACTTCCCGCCAACGTCGAGGTCGACGATCTCGTACAGGCCGGCATGATGGGACTGTTCCACGCGATGTCGCGCTACGAGGCCGGTCACGGCGCGCAGTTCGAGACTTTTGCGTTGCAGCGCGTCCGTGGCGCGATGCTCGATGAGCTACGCGGCTCGGACTGGATGCCGCGATCGGTGCGGCGTAGTCAGCGCGAGATCGAGCGCGCGTTGCATCGGGCCGAGCAGAAGCTCGGACGTTCGCCCTCCGAGACCGAGGTGGCCCGGGAACTCGGCATGTCCCTCGAGGCTTATCAGCAGCTGCTCGGTGACGCGCGCGGCGCCCAATTGCTGAGCCTCGATGACTTCGGGGAGGACGACGAGAACGCGCTGGAGGCCAGGATTGCGGCCTTGGGGGGCGACCCCGCCAGCGCACTGGAAGACGGTCGCTTCCGGAAGGCACTTGCGAAGGCAATCGAGGAGCTGCCCGAACGTGAGCGCCTGGTGATGGGCTTGTACTACGAGCAGGATCTGAACCTGAAGGAGATCGGAGCGGTGCTTGGCGTGAGCGAGTCGCGGGTGTCGCAGCTTCACAGCCAGGCGGTGGCTCGGCTCCGAACGCAGATGAAACTGTGGCGCTGAGCCGGTCAGCGGGCGGTCGGCGGCCTCAGGCGGTCAGGGCGCGACCCGGCGCGGATTGTCTCGCGGAGAATCCGCCGGGCTCGTAGACCGGTGCGCTGCCGGCGATCGCAGCCAGTGCCGCGCTGGCGAACGAAGCGCGTCTGTGCGCGATCATGGCGCTCGAATCCAGCGCGCTGCGCAGTTCCGCCAACTCTTTCGGGGATGCGCCGCTCGACGCCGCTCCAGGCGTTGGGCCGAACTGGCGCATACATTCTGTCAGGCGAGCCTCGGCACGCTGGATCCCGACGGGGTCGCCCGAGAGAAGCGCCTCGCGCTGCTCGACGATCAGTGACAGGAGGCGTTCGAGCGTGTCGCTCATCGGGTTCGAGACAGCGACTCGAGCAGTTCGGCGGCTTCGGAGATCATCCGGTCTGCGACTGCCCAGGCGTTGACCTCGAAGCGACCTTCGCGAATGGCCTGCCTGATCTCCGCAACCTTCTGACTTCGGGTCGGGTCGGCCTCGGCGCCGGCGGACTCGGTCGCAAGGCTGCGTGACGCACTCGACAAACTGACTTCGTCGACAGGTTGGGTTCGTTCGACCTTGTCGCTGCGCTCGCCGCTCGCAGGCTTGGCGGCCTGCAGCAGATCGATGCGCTCCGGATCAGCGAGCTTGCCGATCTTCATGGCAACCTCCGTCGTGGGTCGGGAGGCATTCGGACGAATGCCATGCCCTTGTTTTCGGCGGGCGCTCGAAGAACTTTAGTGCCGATGGTGATGAAGTTCACGGAAGGGACCCGGGTCACAGGCGGACCTCGAGGATCCGCTCCCTGACGATTCCGACCAGCATCTTGCCGGAACCGGTTCTTACTCGCAACGGCTCGCCTTCGCCGGCTGCGGCCATGGCGAATCCCTCGGCGGAGACTGCGAATCCCTGGCCGATCAGCCGTATGCGGATCGGATCGCCTGCCGAAACCGTGCGTGGCACTCTCAGGTCATTGGCGCGAAGCATCTGGCCCGCCGAGAATGATCTGCCCAGCGAACGTCCAGCCAGCAGCTCAGGGTCCGCGACCGGAATTCCGACCGTCCGGGTGAGGTCGACCTCCCGGAGACTGAAGTCCGCCGGGTCTGCAGGCGCGCCAGCCGGTATCGGCAGGTTCGCCACCAGCGCGGTACCGAAGACGGACACCGTGACCGGCACGAGCGTGGTCCAGGATTCGCCCTCGACGCAGCGCACGCCGATGTGGCTGCGGCCCCAGAGCCTCGCGTGCGAGGGCAGGAATGGCTCGAAGCGCGCGCAGGACTCGAGCTTGATGCGGGGATCGACTCGTCCGACGGTCACCTCGATCCGCACGCCGCCCTGCGGGGTGCCGTCCGCGCTCTCGCTCGCCGTTGCGCCGTAGCGTGCCGTCCAGGTCGATGGAGCGGATTCGGCGATCCATCGCTCGAGCCGCGCCGCCTCTTGCGCCACGGCGGTGTTCGGTGGCGCGGCGCTGGCGCCGGCGACCGGAGCCAGGGCCAGTGCCAATGCCGCGAGCATCTCGAGCGCCCGCGCGAACGGACGGTAGTCGGTATCGCTTCGATGCATGAATTGTCCTTGATCCTTGGGCGGCGTCGCTGAACACGTGAACACGACGCGACTCGCCCGCCTGCCGGACGGTTGCACGGAGACTAGCGCCCTCCTTCTGGTCGCCGTCGACGGAGATGCGGGAGAAATCATCCGCTTATCGCGGCATGGGTGTCCGAGGCCGCCGCGACAATCGAAGCTGGTGAAAGAGTCCGGAGGTCCGATGCTCGACCGTATGACGGCCAATCTGCAGCTGCATGCTCAGGCGCTCGAACTGCGGGCCGAGCGGCACAGGGTCTTGTCGTCGAACATCGCGAATGCGGACACGCCGGGCTTCCAGGCCCGCGACTTCGACTTCCAGGCCGCGCTGCGAGCCGCCAGCGGTCGCGCAGCCCCCGGTCCGGCGAATGGCGCCGCGATCGAAGGGCCGACGCCGCCGGCACGGCCGGTGCCGATGGTGCCGGGGGCGTTGCTGGCGTCGCGACCGGGCGCGCAGGTTCCGTTGGCCTGGCGGGTCCCCGAGCAGGCGTCGCTCGACGGCAATACCGTCGACCTGGATCGAGAGCGCGCGAACTTCGCGGACAACGCATTGCGCTACGAGGCGACGCTGCGATTCATCAACGGTGGTGTGCGGACCCTGCTTTCGGCTATCAGGGGCGATTGAGCGAGGAGCGTGCGGTGTCGATGTTCGATGTATTCAGGATTTCCGGTGGGGCGGTCTCGGCGCAGAGCCAGCGCCTCAACGTGGTCGCCTCGAATCTCGCCAACGCCGAGACTGTCGCGGGTCCCGACGGCCGGCCTTACAAGGCGCGACAGGTGGTGTTCGAGTCGCAACAGGTCGGTGGGGCGGCATCACCGGGCGGCACGAGCGTCCGCGTCAGCACGGTGGTGGAGGACGACACCCCGGGCAAGCGGGTGCACGACCCTTCCCATCCGCTTGCCGATGCGCAGGGCTATGTCACGCAGAGCAACGTGAACGTGGTGGAGGAGATGGTGAACATGATCTCGGCCTCCCGCTCGTATCAGAACAACATCGAGGTCATGAACACGACCAGGCAGTTGCTCGCGAAGACGCTGCAGCTCGGCGAGTGAGTTCCACCGGAGGCTCGAGAGCATGATTTCCGCCAGTTCCGACAACCGGGCGGCTGGGAGCGTTGCCGCGACCGGGCAGGCGGGCGCCGGCGCGCCATCGCCCGTGGGCGACTCGGCCGAGTCGACCGAGGATCGTTTCCTCAAGCTGCTGGTGGCGCAGATGCGAAACCAGGATCCGCTCAATCCGCTGGACAACGCCCAGGTCACGAGCCAGCTTGCCCAGATCAGCACCGTTCGGGGCCTGGAGGAGCTCAACGCCTCCGTTTCCCGCATGGCGTCGGCCAACGGAACCGTGTCGCCGCTGTCGGCGATCGGCCTCCTGGGTCGGTCGGTGCTGCTGCCGGGCGACGCCTTCGAGTGGGGCGGAACGGCCTCGGTCGCGCCCGCCAGCGATCCTGCCTTGCCGGAGCAGGTCGCCGCGACGCCTGCGGTCCGCCTGGGGGTCGAGCTTTCCGCCGCGGCAAGGGCCGTGCAGATCGACATCGTCGATGCGGCCGGGCGGGTCGTGCATTCGCGTCAGATTTCGGGCGTCGAAGCGGGGGTGGCCACGTTCGACTGGGACGGCACCACGTCGGACGGCTCGGCGGCCGCGGCGGGCCCCTATCGCATGCGGGTGGTCGCGCTCGATTACGGCGGCGCCCAGGTTGCCGCCGAGGCGCTGGTGTCCGCGCGCGTCACTGGCGTGGTCCAGGCCCCCGGCGGTGCACGCATCGAGTTTGCGGATCGACCGGCACAGCCGGCGTCCGCGGCCAGGGCAATTCTGTGACCCGGCGGCGCGGTGCCGCGCGTCGGACAAGTCAACTCAATCGGAGGGAGTGAGCATGTCTTTCCAGCAAGGCTTGAGCGGTCTGAATGCCGCGGCCCGAAATCTCGACGTGATCGGCAACAACGTGGCGAACTCCAACACGGTAGGCGCCAAGTCGGCGCGCGCCGAGTTCGCCGACGTGTACGCCACTTCGCTCTCGGGCGCCGGCGGCTCGTTCAACGGAATTGGCGTCACGGTCTCGAGGGTGACGCAGGAGTTTGCCCAGGGTGACATCGTCAGCAGCAGCGGCGCGCTGGACATGGCGATCAACGGCGCCGGCTTCTTCCGGATGTCCGACAGCGGAGAGATCACCTATACCCGCAACGGCCAGTTCACGCTCGACAAGGACGGCTACATCGTCAACGCCCAGGGCTCGAAGCTCACCGGCTTCATGGCCGACGCCAACGGTCAGGTTAACGCCGGCACGCCCGCCGAGCTGCGCCTGCAGACCGGCGACGTCGCGCCGCGCGCGACGTCCGCTGCCCGAGCCACGGTGAACCTCGACGCCCGAACGGTTGCGCCGACCACTGCATTCAGCCTGACCGATGCCACTAGCTACAACGGCGCCACGCCGATTCCGGTCTTCGATGCCCAGGGCTCCGAGCACACGATCGTGCTGTACTTCCGCAAGGTCGCCGACAACGACTGGGAGATCCACGCGTCGGCGGATGGCGGCCAGATCGGCACCGGTCCGATAGGGAGCATCCAGTTCGGCCCCGACGGCAGGCCGACGGCGACATCCTCGACCTCGTTCACCGCGAGCGTTCCCCTGCCGGCATCGATGGGGGGCAGTCTGTCGGTGCCGATCGACCTGGCTACGATCAGTCAGTACGGTTCGCCCTTCTCGGTGACCGACATGGCGCAGGACGGCTATGCGGCCGGCCGTCTGGCCGGCTTCACGATCGGTGGCGACGGCACGCTGCTCGCGCGCTACACGAACGGCCAGACGCTTGCCCAGGGAAGGGTGGCACTGTCGAACTTCACCAACCCGCAAGGCCTCATGTCGATCGGCGGCAACCAGTGGATCGAGACGGCCGAGTCGGGCATCCCCATGACCGGGTCCCCGGGCGCCGGCACGCTTGGCGTGATCCAGGCGAGTGCGCTGGAACAGTCGAACGTCGACCTGACTGCCCAGCTGGTCAACATGATCACCGCGCAGCGGGTCTACCAGGCCAACGCCCAGACCATCCGCACGCAGGACCAGATCATGCAGACCATCGTCAACCTGCGTTGAGTTCCGGGCCGATTCCGCCCGAGCTGCCTCGCGTCCCGGAGCATCGCCCATGGACAGGATGATCTGGCTGTCGATGACTGGCGCGAAGGCGCTGTTGCATCGCCAGGACACGCTCGCCAACAATCTCGCGAACGCCGACGCCACGGGCTTCCGTGCCGATCTCGCGGCTTTCCGGGCGGTGCCCGGGCGCCAGGAAGGCACGGCGACGACGCGAGTCTGGGCGCTCGAGGCGACGGCCGGCTTCGACGCGAAGCCGGGCCCGGTGCGTCAGACGGGCCGGCCGCTCGATGTGGCGGTGTCGGGGCCTGGCTGGATCGCGGTCCAGGCAGTCGATGGCGAGGAGGCCTATACCCGTGACGGTTCCCTTCAGGTAGACGCCGAGGGCCTGCTGCGCACCTCCAGGGGGCAGACGGTGCTTGGCGACTCGGGGCCGATCTCGATCCCGCCCGGGGGCGAGACCGCAATTGGTGCCGACGGCATCGTGACGGTGCGCCTGTCCGGCCAGCCGCCGTTCGAGATCGGTCGGCTCAAGCTGGTGAATCCTCCCGCAAGCACCTTGCGCAAGGGCGAGGACGGCTTGGTGCGTACCGCCGATCGTCAGCCCGCGACGCCCGACCCCGCGGTCCGGCTGGCCGAGCGATCGCTCGAGGGCAGCAACGTGAACGTCGTGGAGGCGATGGTGGGGTTGATCGCACTGTCGCGTCAGTTCGAGATGCAGATGCGCATGCTGCAGAACGCCGAGCAAAACGAGCAGCGGGCCACCCAGCTGCTGTCGCGCGGTTGAGCGCGCGCCTTGCATCACCGACTCTGAGGAGATCATAGCCATGATCCGATCCTTGTGGATCGCCAAGACCGGGCTCGATGCCCAGCAGACCCAGCTAGACGCGATCTCGCACAATCTTGCCAACGTGGCCACCAACGGCTACAAGCGCTCGAGCGCGGTGTTCGAGGATCTGCTTTACCAGAATCTGCGCCAGGCCGGTGGCCAGGCCACCCAGGAGAACCAGCTGCCCACCGGTCTGCAGCTGGGCACCGGCGTGCGGGCGGTGGCCACCGCGCGCCTGTTCACCCAGGGCAACCTGCAGCAGACCGGCAACACCTTCGACATGGCGATTGACGGCAACGGCTTCTTCAGCCTGCAAATGCCGGACGGCACGCTCGCCTACACGCGCGACGGTTCGTTCAGAGTCGACGCTACCGGCCAGCTGGTGACGTCCAACGGCATGCCCATGTCCCCGCCGATCGTGATCCCGCCCAATGCGCTCAGCGTCACCGTCGGCAGCGACGGCGTCGTCTCCGTCACGCAAGCGGGGCAGGCGACCCCGGTTCAGGTCGGGCAGGTGCAGCTCACGACCTTCGTCAATCCGGCGGGGCTCGATCCGCGCGGGCAGAACCTGTACTTCGAGACGGCTGCCTCGGGCGCGCCGACGGTCGGCACGCCAGGCTCCAACGGTGCGGGCCTGATCAACCAGGGCTATGTCGAGACCTCCAACGTCAACGTGGTCGAGGAGCTCGTCGCGATGATCCAGACCCAGCGCGCCTACGAAATCAACTCCAAGGCGATCGAGACATCGGACCAGATGCTCGGCCGGCTCTCCCAGTTGTGATGTACGGCGCCGCGATGCTCACGCGTTTGTCGATCGCCGCGGCGGCGCTGCTGCTCGCCGGCTGCGCGGCAACAACATCGGTCCCGAAGGTCGCCGTGCTGGAGCCCACCACGATGCGTCCGGAACCCACGACAGCGTCATTGGCAGCCCAGGCCGCGGCCCGAACGCCGCTGCCGAACGGGGCGATCTACCACCCATCCAGCTTCCGCGGGCTCTTCGAGGACCGTCGCGCCAGGCTGCCAGGCGACCTGCTCACCATCCAGATCCAGGAGAAGACCTCGGCGCGCAGCAGCGCCAACAGCGCAGTGGATCGAAGCGGCAAGGTCGAGGGCTCGATCGCGCAGCTGCCGTTCGTCTCGCCGACTTCCAGCCTGATTCCCAAGCTCGGCCTGTCGGGTCAGTCGGAGAACAGCTTCCAGGGCAAGGGGCAGACCGGCGCCGACAATGCGTTCGCGGGAACGATCACGGTCACGGTGGTCGAGGTGCTCCCGAACGGCAATCTGGTCGTCTCCGGCGAGAAGCAGATCGGCATCAACCAGAACGTGGAAGTCCTGCGCTTCTCCGGTGTCGTGAACCCAGCGACGGTGCTGGCCGGCAACGTGGTGAGCTCGACCCAGGTGGCTGATGCCCGCCTCGAGGTGAGAGGGCGGGGCGACATCGATCGCGCGCAGACGGTTGGCTGGCTCGCGCGCTTCTTCCTCAGTTTCCTGCCGATCTGAGGAGGCAGTGATGTACACGATACGCAATCTCGCAGCCCGGGCGGCGGCTGGCTTCGCCATCGCCTGCCTCGTGCTGGCCGCCGCGACCACCACTCCGGCGATGGCCGAACGGATCCGCGAATTGGCCACGATCCAGGGGGTGCGGCCGAACCAGCTGATTGGCTACGGCCTGGTCGTCGGCCTGGACGGCAGCGGCGACCAGACGACCCAGGCCCCCTTCACCGTGCAGAGCCTGCAGTCGATGCTCTCGCAGCTCGGCATTCAGCTGCCGCCGGGCGGCACGCCCCAGCTGCGAAACGCGGCTGCCGTCATGGTAACCGCCCAGCTGCCGCCCTACGCGCAGGCCGGCCAGCTCATCGACGTGACCGTTTCGTCGCTCGGCAATGCCAAGAGTCTGCGTGGGGGGACCCTGCTCCTGACGCCGCTGCGCGGCGCGGACGGCCAGGTCTACGCGATGGCCCAGGGCAACGTGGTGGTGGGAGGTGCCGGCGCGTCGGCTGCGGGCAGCAAGGTGCAGATCAATCATCTCAGCGCCGGGCGTGTGCCAGGGGGGGCGACGGTTGAGCGGGTGGTCCCGAACCAGACGCTGGCCAGCGACGCGATTCACGTCGAGCTCCGCGCCACGGACTTCGACAACGCCCGAAAGGTGGCCGACGCGATCAATGGCATCGACCTGCCGGGCATGCCGCCGGGCGGGCCGCCCGTGGCCGAACCACTCGACGCGCGGGTGATCCGCGTGCGCATGCCTTCGGACCCCGGGATGAGGGTGTCCTTCCTCGCCGAACTGGAGAACCTCCAGGTCACGCCCGCCAGACCGGCTGCAAAGGTGATCGTGAACGCGCGGACCGGCTCGGTAGTGATGAACCAGACGGTCACCCTTGCGCCCAGCGCGGTGGCCCACGGGAACCTGTCGGTCACCGTCCAGTCCACGCCGCTCGTCAGCCAGCCGGCACCATTCGCTCAAGGTTCGACCGTGGTTGCCGAAGTAGCCGACATCACGATCAAGCAGGATGGCGGGGCACTGATGATGCTCGAGGGCGGGGCGAAGCTTGCGGATGTCGTCAAGGCGCTGAACAGCCTCGGCGCGACCGCGCAGGACCTGATTGCGATCCTCCAGGCACTGAAGGCCGCCGGCAGCCTGAAGGCCGAGCTGGAGATCATCTGATGGCCGGATCGACGCAGGCGCTGGCCTTCGACACGCGCGTGCTCGACACCTTGCGCCAGGGTGCCTCGAAGGACCCGAAGGCCGCGGCCGGCAAGGCGGCGGCCCAGTTCGAGGCCCTGTTCATGCAGCAGCTCCTGAAGAGCATGCGCGATGCGATGCCTCGCAGCGGCATGTTCTCCAGCCCGTCTCACGACACTTACACCGCAATGCTCGACCAGCAGCTGGCCCAGTCGCTTGCCGGCCGGCCAGGCGGGTTGGCCGAGCTGATCGAGAAGCAGCTGACCCGGCACATGGCACCCGGCGAGGCGTCCGGACAGGATGCCTCGACCGAGAACGCAGGCGTCTCCAGGCCGGGCGCTGCGAGTGCGGCCCCCGGCTGGGCGGAGGGCCGGGTCAGGGTGGGCGGCCGACCGCCGCCGATGTGGCGCGAGGCCTCGGGCCAGCCTTCCGTCTCGCTCGCCCCCGAGGCCGCCGAGGCACTCAAGGCCGCGCTCTCGAAGCGGCTCGACGGGCCGCAGGCGGCATTCGTCGAGAAGATGTGGCCGCACGCGCTGGCCGCCCAGCGCAGCACCGGCGTGCCGGCCGCCTTCGCGGTCGGACAGGCCGCGCTGGAGTCCGGATGGGGCAAGCACGAGTTGCGCCACGCCGACGGCCGAAGCGCCCACAACCTGTTCGGCATCAAGGCCGGTGGCGGCTGGAACGGGCCCACTGTCGACGTCCTCACGACCGAGTACGTCGACGGCAAGCCGACCAAGCTCGTCGAGCGCTTCCGTGCGTACGGCTCGTATGCGGAGGCCTTCTCCGACTGGGCGGGGCTGCTCGGTTCGCAATCGCGCTACCAGTCGGTGCTCCGTGCGGCCGACTCGGTGCAAGGCTTCGCCCACGGCATGCAGCGGGCGGGCTACGCCACCGATCCCCGCTATGGCGAAAAGCTCGAGCGAACCATCAACCAGACGCTTTTGCTCAGGCGTCTGGTCATCTAGCGCGAAGGAGGCGGGCGCAATGTCGGGATTGCTGGGAATCGGCCAGAGCGCGTTGCTGGCTGCGTACGCGCAGCTGCAGACCACGGGCCACAACATCGCCAATGCGGCGACGCCGGGCTATAGCGTGCAGCAGGTGTCGCTCGCGACCTCGATACCCAGCGGCACGGGTGGCGGCTACATCGGCTCTGGCGTCGACGTTGTCACCGTTGAGCGCCGCTACGATCGCTTCCTCGCCGAAGCCGTCTCCGCCGGCACTGCGGCGGCGGCGGCCGATGGGATCCGGGCGGAGCAGCTCGGCCGGGTCGATTCGCTGCTCGCGGACACCCAGAATGGCATCGGCGCAGCGATCGACGACCTGTACCTGGCGATGGCCGACGTGGTTAACCGTCCTGCCGATCCGAACGCGCGGGAGGTCGTGCTCGCGCGCGCGGACTCGCTCGCCGCGAAGCTGCGCGGCACCGACGAGCAGTTGCGCTCGCTGGCCGCCGAGTCCGGCCAGCGCCTGGAGCAGATGACCGTCGAGGCCACCGACGTGCTGGCGAGCCTGGCCCGCCTGAACGAGAAGATCGCGCTGGCCAGCGGCGCGGGTCACGCGCCCAACGACCTGCTGGACGAGCGCGACCGCCTGGTCCGCTCGCTGAACGGATACCTGACGGCGAACGTCGTCGAGCGGGCGGACGGCACGGTCACCGTGACCGCGGCCGGCGGCGAGCCCCTGCTGGTGGGCAGTCGCGCGGCCTCGCTGCGCACCGTGCCCGACCCGGCCAGCCCCGATCGCCGCCAGGTCGCGATCGTGATGGACTCGGTCACGTTGCCGCTCGGCGCGGCGGCCCTGGGCGGCGGCGCGCTCGCCGGGCTGCTGGCCTTTCGCGACGAGGACCTGCAAGCGGTGCGCACCAGCCTGGGCCAACTGGCAGCGGGCATCGCGGCCGGCTTCAATGCGCAGCAGGCCCTCGGAGTCGACGCGAACGGCGCGCAGGGCCAGCCGATGTTCGCGATCGGCGCGTCCGGCCTGGCGTCGGACTTCGCGCTGCTGCTGGGCAGCGGCTCGCAGCTCGCGACCGGGCTCGCGATGACCGCGCAGGCAGCGTCCGGCAACGCCGGCGACCTGTCGGTGGCCGCCTTCGCCGCGACCGGCCCGGCGCCCATGTCGAGCGCCCCGGTCACGTTCACCTTCAATGCCGACGGCAGCTTCGACGTGAGCGGCGCCGGCACCGGTGACCCCGCCGGCGTGGCCTGGACGCCCGGTTCGCCGATCGTCTTCAACGGCTGGTCGATCGAGTTGCGCGGCACGCCGCAGGCCGGCGACCGGATCGAGGTGGTGCCCACGCCCGACCCGTCTTCCGACAACCGCAACGCCCGGGCGATGGTGCTGCTAGCCGACCAGCCGCTGGTCGACGGGCGCACCCTGACCGACGCCTTCGCCTCGATGCTCGGCGAGGTCGGCCGTCGCACGCGCACCGCCGAGACATCCGAGGCCGTGTCCGGCCGCCTGCTGGCCGACGCCGAGGCGGCCCAGGCGAACCTCGCCGGCGTCAATCTCGACGAGGAAGCGGCCCGCCTGCTGCAGTACCAGCAGATGTACCAGGCGGCCGCGCGCGTCATCCAGGCGGCGCAGTCGATGTTCGACACCCTGCTGTCGGCGACCGCCCGTTGAGCGGCCGCTTGCGGGAGTTTTCACCATGACCCGAGTCCCGACACTATTTGCGCTCGAGCGTAGCGTGCAGGCGATGAACGATCGCCGCGCCGCGCTCGTCGACGCGCAGGAACAACTGTCCACCGGCAAGCGCCTGCGTTCGCCTTCCGACGATCCGGCCGGAGTGGCCCAGGCCGAGCGCTTTCGCGCGCGCCTCGCGCGGGTCCAGATCGAGCGGCGGATGACGGATTTCGCGAAGGATGCGCTTGGCCAGGCCGACAACCTGCTGGGGGCCTCGGTCGAGCGGATCCAGTACGCGCGCGAGCAACTGGTCGCCGCAGGCAATGCCACGCTCGGCCCTCAGGAGCGGGCGATGCTGGCGCAGGCAATCCGAAGCGCGCGCGAGCAGCTGCTTGCTCTCGCCAACCAGCCCGACGGCTCCGGGGGCTACGTGTTCGGGGGGCAGGGCGGCGCCGGCCTTCCGTTTTCGCCCGCGGGCGCGCCGGCCTACCAGGCCAGCCCGGGCGAGCGCAAGACCGGGCTGGAGGCGCAATTCACCACTTCGCTGGACGGCCGCGCCGCCTTCGTAGACGCCAGCGGCGGGCGCAGCGTGTTCGAGGTCCTCGACGATGTGACGGCGCTGCTCGAGAACGCCACCGCATCGGGCGCCGAGCTGGCTGCGGGACTCGACTCCGCCCTGTCTGGCGTGGACACTGCGCTCGAGCGGCTGCTCGTGCAGCGGACGAGGGTGGGCGAGCAACTGCGCGCGCTCGACGCTCGCGAGCGCCTTGTCGAAAGCGGCGAGCTCGACGCCACCGGCCAGTTGTCGAAGCTGGTCGACGCCGACTACGCGGCTGCGATCTCGGAGTTCCAGAAGCACCAGACCGCGCTCGAAGCAGCCATGATCGCGTACTCGCAGATCGCGAGACTGAGCCTGTTCGACAAGCTCTAGCCGGGGGCGCCTCCTTTCGGCACGGGCGGCTTCGCGATCGGCGCGCGACATCCGGGCCGAGCGGGACCGCTCAGGGCGCTGGCCGCCGTTCAGCCGGGCCTTGCGCCGACAAGGTCCCCACGCGTACGCCAAGCAGCCGCAATCGGCGAACGGGCGGCACCCGCTTCAGGCAGTCGAAAGCCGCCCGACGGATCGCGCGCTCCTCGTTCACCGCCTCGGCGAGCGTCAGCTCGCGGCTCACGATCCGGAAGTCGTCGTAGCGGGCCTTCACGCCCACGCTGCGCCCGGCGTAGCCGCGCCGCTGCAGGTCGGCGGCCACCTGTCGGCACAGCCGCGCCAGCACCGCCGCCAGCGCCTGGAAGTCGCGCGACGGGTGCAGATCGCGCTCGAAGGTGGTCTCGCGACTCATCGAGCGGGGCGCGCTCTCGAGCACCAGCTCGCGGTCGTCGCGGCCATGCGCCGCGTCGTGCAGCCAGGCGCCGTAGCTCCTGCCGAACCGGGCGATCAGGAAATCGCGTGGCGCGGCCGCCAGCTGGCCGATCGTGCGGATGCCCAGTTCGTCGAGGCGGGCGTCGGCCTTCGGACCGATGCCGTTGATCCGCTTGACCGGCAGCGGCCAGATCCGCTCCTGCAGGTCGAGCTCGTCGAGCACGGTGATGCCGTTCGGCTTGTCGAGTTCCGAGGCGATCTTTGCCAGCAGCTTGTTGGGCGCGACGCCGATCGAGCAGGTCAGGCCGGTGGCCTCGAAGACCCGGCGCTGGATGTCGCGCGCGATCGCCAGGCCGCCGTCGATCCGCACGCCGATCAGGTCGCTGAAGTCGATGTAGACCTCGTCGATGCCGCGATCCTCGACCCGGTCGGTCACCTCGGCGATCGCTGCCTTGAAGCGCCGCGACCAGAGCCGGTACTCCGGGAAGTCCACCGGCAGGAACACGCAGGCCGGGCACAGCTCGGCGGCGCGGCGCAGCGCCATGCCCGAGCGGATTCCGAAGGCGCGAGCCTCGTAGGTGGCGGTGGTGACCACGCCCCGGCTGTTCGGGTCGCCGTGCCCGCCGATGGCCACCGGGCGGCCGCGAAGCTCCGGGCGTCGCAGCAGCTCCACCGACGCGTAGAAGGCGTCCATGTCCAGATGGGCGATCCGGCGCCAGGCCGGCGCCGAGGGGCGGGTTTCCACTAAGCGGACAGGGGCAGCTCGATGAAGAAGGTGGAGCCGCGGCCCGGCTCGCTCCTCAGGCCGGCCTGGCCGCCGTGCAGCTCGGCCACGCGCTTGACGATCGCCAGTCCCAGGCCGCTTGCACCGCGCTGGTCGCGCGCGCGGCTGGTCTGGAAGAAGCGGTCGAAGACCTTGGGCTGGTCCTCTGGCAGCACGCCGGGCCCGGTGTCCACCACCTCGACCCGCACGCCGGCCTTCTCGGGCCGCACCTTGACGGTGACCCGGCCGCCGGCCGGCGTGACCCGCAGTGCGTTGTCGAGCAGGTTCGAGAGCGCGCGCTCGACCAGCGCCGCGTCGACGCGGGTGAGCGGCAGGCCGTCGGGATAGTCGATCGACAGCGTCACGCCGGCGCCCTGGGCACTGGCGGCGAATCGCTGGACCACGTCGTCGGCCAGCTCGCCAATCGCGATCGGTTCGGGCTGCGCCTTGAAGTCGGGGTTGTCCAGGCGGGCCAGCTCGGCCAGCGCCTCGGTGAGGCGGCGCAGGTGCTGTGCGTTCTGCATCGCGCGCTCGAGCATCTCGCGGCGAGCCGGGTCGGACAGCGCGTCGCCCTTGAGCCGGATGGTCTCCAGCTGGCCGATCAGCGCGGTGAGCGGCGTGCGCAGGTCGTGCGACACGCTGGCCACCATCTCGCGGCGCCGGGCGTCGGTGGTCTGCACCCGCTCGGTCTCGAGCTTGAGCCGCTCGAAGGCATCGCGGAAGGTGCGGCTGAGCCGTCCGATCTCGTCGTCGCGGTCCAGGTCGGGGAAGCTGCTCTCGCAGAGCTCGTCGCAGAAGCCTGCCCGGCGCACCTGCTCGGTGGCCCGGGTGAGCGCGGTGAGCGGCCGCGTGAGGAGCGCGATCATCGCGATCGTGAGCAGCACGCCGATGGCGATCGTCATCAGGGCCACCTTGGCCGTGGTGCGGATCGCGTAGCTGCGCAGCATCTCGGGCATCTGCTCGCCCAGGCTGGCCTGGCGCGGCACCACGAAGAGCCAGCCCATGGTCCGGCCGTCCTGCACGACCGGTCGGGCAGCCACCATGCAGACGTCGCCCTGCCGGTCGGGGTCGGTGGTGTGGACCGGCTGGCGGGGATCGCCGCCCAGCGCCTCGCGCACCGGCTCGAGGTCCACCCGGAACTCGCCCCAGAACTGCCGCGACTCGCCGGCGCTGGCCAGCACCCGGCCGTGCTGGTCGATCAGGTACAGGCCCGTATTGGGCGAGTAGAGCGTGTACTGCCTGAGCTGCTGGCCGAACGAGGCCGGGTCGGCCTCGTAGTCGCGCCACAGGTTGGGGTGCGCCTCGAGGATGCGCTCGGCGAAGCTGCTCGACTTGTCGTAGATCCAGTCGTTGTAGTACTCGCGCACCGAGGCGTACATGATCGTGGCCAGCATCGTGGCCATCAGCAGGCCGAAGCCCACGATCAGCAGCAGCACCCGGGTGCGCAGCGATTTCATCGCGCGCGCTCGTCGGTGAAGCGGTAGCCCACGCCGCGCACGGTGAGCACGTAGCGGGGGTTGGCGGGGTCGATCTCGATCTTAGAGCGCAGCCGGTTGATGTGCGTGTTGACGTTGTGCTCGTAGCCCTCGAAGGAGGTGCCCCAGACCGCGTCGAGCAGCTGCATCCGGGTGAAGGCCCGCCCCGGGTTGCGGGCGAAGTGGGCAAGCAGGTCGAACTCGCGGGCGGTCAGCGCCACCGGCCGTCCGTTGATCCGGACCTCGCGGCTCACGCAGTCGATCAGCAGCTCGCCGACCTCGATCCGTTCGTCGCTGTCGGGGACCGTGCCGGCCGGCGCCTGCATCTCGATTCGGCGCAGCATGGCCTTGACCCGCGCCTGCAGCTCGGGGATCGAGAAGGGTTTCGTCAGGTAATCGTCAGCGCCGAGCTCCAGGCCCAGCACCCGGTCGATCTCGGTGGAACGGGCGGTCAGCATCAGCACCGGGGTGGTGACCCGCTCCATGCGCAGCGCGCGAACGATGTCCAGGCCGTCGCGGCCCGGCAGCATGACGTCCAGCACGATCAGGTCGTGCCGGCCCGACCGGGCCGCGTCGTAGCCGCCCGGGCCGTCGTGGACGCAGTCCACGCGGTGGCCGAGATCGCGCAGGTGCATCGCGATCAGGTCGGCGATGTCACGCTGGTCTTCCACGACCAGGATCCTCTTTTCCATCGAATCGAGCATAGCAAAACCCCCGGGGGCTTCGTAGCCCGGAGGCTTGCCGGCTTACGGCGGGCGGCAGGGGCGGCCGCGGCGCCGCCCGGTGGCCGGCATTCGTTATCAAATCGTGATCTTCCCGTGATCGGGGGGTAAGGGGCGCTGGGCAGACTTCGAATCTCCATAGAGGAGAACAGACACATGCCCCCGACCCCGATCGAACTGGCAGACCACCGCGGCGCGATGCTGCGATTCGCCCGCCGGAAGATCCGCGACGAGAATCTGGCCGAAGATGCCGTCCAGGATGCCCTGGCGGCGGCGCTCGCAAGCCGTGAGTCGTTCCAGGGGCAGTCGGCCTTGCGCACCTGGCTGATCGGCATCCTGAACCACAAGATCCAGGATACCTTCCGGCGCGAAGGGCGCTACGTGTCGCTGGGCGGCGGCGCCGACAGCGACGACGACTCCGATCGCGAGCTCGAGCGGCTGGCCTGGGAGCAGGACGACGACTACCACGACCCGCTGCGCCAGGTGGCCCGCAACCGGCTCGGCGAGGCCCTGCACAGCGAGATCGAGGCCCTGCCGCGCACGCTGAAGGACGTCTTCGTGATGCAGGTGCTCGAGGGTGCCGACACCGCCGAGGTCTGCCGCGAGCTGGAGATCACCGAGGCGAACTGCTGGGTGCGCCTGCACCGGGCCCGCAAGCGGCTCTCCGAGCGGATGAGCGCGCACCTTACCTGACGTCGTGTGACTGGCCGATCCCGGGCGATCCGCCCGGCGATCGGCTAATGTTGCGGTTTTCCCTGACAAGAACACGGAACCCGCGACATGAAATACCGCAGACTCGGCCGCAGCAACCTCCAGGTCTCCGAATTGTGCCTGGGCACGATGATGTTCGGCGACCAGACCGACGAGAAGGAATCGGCGGCCATCCTCGACTGCTGTCGCGCGCACGGCGTGAACTTCGTCGACACGGCCGACGTGTACACGCTGGGCGCCTCGGAGGCCATCCTGGGCCGGCTGATGAAGGCCGACCGGCACGACTGGGTGCTGGCCAGCAAGGTCGGCAATGCGATGAGCGACCGCAAGAACCAGGTCCGCTACTCGCGCAAGTGGATGCTCCAGGAGCTCGACGCCAGCCTGGACCGCCTGCAGACCGACTACCTCGACGTCTGGTACCTGCACCGCGACTTCCCCGGCACGAACGACGAAGAGGCGCTGCGCGCGATCGACGACGCGATCCGCGCCGGCAAGGTCCGCTACTGGGGCGTGTCGAACTTCCGCGGCTGGCGCATCGCCGAGCTCGTGCACCTGGCCCGTGACCTCGGCATGCCGGCCCCCGCGGTCTGCCAGCCCTACTACAACCTGCTGAACCGCCAGCCCGAGGTCGAGGTGCTGCCCGCCTGCGACCACTACGGCCTGGGCGTGGCGCCCTACAGTCCGGTGGCGCGCGGCGTGCTCACCGGCAAGTACCAGCCTGGCAGCGCGCCCCCCGAGGGCACGCGCGCGGCGCGCGGCGACAAGCGCATTCTCGAGACCGAGTGGCGCGAGGAGTCGCTGGTCATCGCGCAGAAGCTCAAGGCGCACGCCGAGGCGCGCGGCATCACGCTGCTGCAGTTCGCGGTGGCCTGGCTGCTGGCCAATCGCACGATCAGCTCGGTGATCGCCGGGCCCAAGACCCTCGCCCAGTTCCGCGACTACTTCGCCGCGGTCGACTACGCCTGGACCGATGCGGACGAGGCGATCGTGGACGACCTGGTGGTGCCGGGGCATGCGTCCACGCCCGGCTACCACGACCCGCAGTACCCGTTCTTCGGTCGCCGCCGTTGAAGCTCCTGCGGCGCAGCTGGCCCTGGTGGGTGGTGCTCGGCGTGGTCCTGGCGGGGCTGGCGCTGTGGGGGCTGCAGCGCGCGCGTGAGGTCGAGGTGGTCGCCGTGACCCGCGGGCCGGTGGTGCAGTCCATCGTCGCCACGGGCCGGGTGGACACGCCGGCGCGCATCACGATCTCCAGCCAGTCGGCCGCGCGGATCGAGGAAGTGCTGGCGCGCGAGGGCGATCGGGTGAGTGCCGG
>MEEC01000011.1 GCA_001724315.1 Lautropia sp. SCN 70-15
CGTGTCGTCGGTGATCGCGCCGGCGTCGTCCTGCGGCACGTTCAGGTCGGCGCGGATGAACACCCGCTTGCCCTTCAGGTCCAGGTCCTCGAGTCGCTTGAATCGCATCGCATCACTCACAGTTCGTGCAGCCTCTGCTCCAGCTCGGCGAGCTCGCCCTCGTCGAGGAGCTCGAGCGGATTGCTGCCATCGCGCGACAGCCAGTCGGTGAAGCCGGCCTCGCGGCCGTCGGACAGCCGCACGCGGGCCACGTGGTCCAGGCTGGCGCTGTCGACGAAGAAGACGATGGTGGCGTCGCCGGCCTCGACCGCCCATTCGCCGACCGCCACCGAGACCAGCGGCCGGCCGGTGCCGGCGCGCCGCAGCGCCCGCGTGCCTGCCAGCAGCTCGCGAATCAGGGCCGCCGCTTCGGCGGCCGCCAGATGCCCCGCCACGCCGGGCTTACCTGGCGTTGACCAGCGCGACCGTGGTGTCGAGCATCCGGTTCGAGAAGCCCCACTCGTTGTCGTACCAGCTGTTGACCTTGACCAGCCGGCCGGAGACCTTGGTGAGCGTGGCGTCGAAGGTGCTGGACGCCGGATCGTGGTTGTAGTCGACCGAGACGAGCGGCGCTTCGCTGTACGCGAGCACGCCCTTCATCGGACCTTCGGCCGCCGCCTTCATGATCGCGTTGACTTCGTCGGCCGTCGTGTCGCGCGCGGCGACGAAGGACAGGTCGACGATCGACACGTTGATCGTCGGCACGCGCATCGCGTAGCCGTCGAGCCTGCCGTTCAGTTCGGGCAGCACCAGGCCGACCGCCGCGGCCGCGCCGGTCTTGGTCGGGATCATCGACATCGTGGCCGAGCGCGCGCGGCGCAGGTCCTCGTGGTAGACGTCGGTCAGCACCTGGTCGTTGGTGTAGGCGTGGATCGTCGTCATCAGGCCGTTGAGGATGCCGATCTTCTCGTGCAGCACCTTGGCGACCGGCGCCAGGCAGTTGGTCGTGCACGAGGCGTTCGAGATCACCGTGTCGGAGGCCTTCAGCACGCCGTGGTTGACGCCGTAGACGACGGTGGCGTCGACGTCCTTGCCGCCCGGCGCCGAGATGATGACCTTCTTCGCGCCGCCCTTCAGGTGCGCCGAGGCCTTTTCCTTGCTGGTGAAGAAGCCGGTGCACTCGAGCACCACGTCGACGCCCAGCTCGCCCCAGGGCAGGTCGGCCGGGTTGCGGTTGGACAGCACGCGGATCCGGTCGCCGTTCACCACGATGGAGTCGCCGTCGACCGAGACGGTGCCGGGGAAGCGGCCGTGCGCGGTGTCGTACTGGGTCAGGTGCGCGTTGATCTTCGCGTCGCCCAGGTCGTTGATCGCGACAATCTCGATCGGGTGCTTCTTGCCGCCCTCGTAGTGGGCGCGCAGGATGTTTCGGCCGATGCGGCCGTAGCCGTTGATCGCAACACGGATGGTCATGGCAGTTTTCCCGGGAGGTTGGATGGATTCGTTCGGAAGCGGCGTTCAGCCGGCGCGCCGGCGCAGGACCTCGCGCACCGTGTCGGCCACGTTCTCGGCGGTGAAGCCGAAGTGCTGGAACAGCGCGCCGGCAGGCGCCGACTCGCCGAAGGCGTCGATGCCCACGACCGCGTCGCAGCGGTACTTCCACCAGAAGTCGCTGACGCCGGCCTCGACCGCCACGCGCGGCAGCCCTTCGGGCAGCACCACGCTCTTCCAGGCGGTTTCCTGGCGATCGAACACGGTGGTGGACGGCATGGAGACGATGCGCACCGCGATGCCGTCGGCGGCCAGCAGCTCGCGCGCGGCCAGCGCGAGCCCGACTTCGGAGCCGGTGGCGATGATGACCGCCGCCGCCTCTTCGGCGTCGCGCAGCACGTAGCCGCCGCGGTGGATCGCGTCGACCTGACGCTCGGAGCGGGTCACGAAGGGCACGGCCTGGCGCGAGAACAGCAGCGAGCTGGGGCCGTCGCGGCGCGAGATCGCCTCGGCCCAGGCCACCACGCTCTCGACCGGGTCGCAGGGCCGCCAGAGGTCCATGTTGGGGATCAGCCGCAGCGACGACGCCTGCTCGACCGCCTGGTGGGTCGGGCCATCCTCGCCCAGCCCGATCGAATCGTGGGTGTAGACGTAGATCACCCGCTGCTTCATCAGCGCCGCCATGCGCAGCGCGTTGCGCGCGTAGTCGGAGAAGGTGAGGAAGGTGCCGCCGTAGGGAATGAAGCCGCCGTGCAGGGCCATCCCGTTGAGGAGGCCGCTCATGCCGAACTCGCGCACCCCGAAGTTGATGTGCCGGGCGTTGGCGAAGGACGCGTCGGCGCGCAGCGCGCCCGCGCCCTTGAAATCGGTCAGGTTGCTGCCGGTCAGGTCGGCCGAGCCGCCCACCAGATCGGGAATGGCCGGCCCGAAGTGGTTCAGCGCGTTCTGCGACGCCTTGCGGGTCGCGATGGTCTCGCCCCTGGCGAGCGCCTCGGCGAGCGCCGCCTCGAGCGCGTCGTCGAAGCTGGCCGGCAGCTCGCCGCGCATGCGGCGCTCGAACTCGGCGGCCTCGGCCGGGTGCTCGGCCGCATAGGCCTCGAACAGCTTCTGCCAGGTCTCCTCGCGCGCGGCGCCGGCTTCGCGGGCGTCCCAGGCGGCGTAGATGTCGGCGGGGACCTCGAAAGGACCGTACGGCCAGCCGATGGCGGCACGGGTGGCCGCGATCTCGTCCTTGCCCAGGGGCTCGCCGTGGGCCTTGGCCGAGTCGACGCGGTTCGGCGAGCCCTTGCCGATGTGCGTGCGGCACTGGATGAGCGTGGGGGCGAAGACGCCGTCGCGACCGTTCGAGCCCCAGTCGCGGGCCATGGCGATGGCCGCGTCGAGCGCCTCGACGTCGTGTCCGTCGACGTCGGGGATCACGTGCCAGCCGTAGGCCTGGAAGCGGCGCGCGGTGTCGTCGGAGAACCAGTGCCGCACCTGGCCGTCGATCGAGATGCCGTTGTCGTCGTACAGCACCACGAGCTTGGACAGCCTCAGCGTGCCGGCCAGCGAGCAGGCCTCGTGCGAGATGCCTTCCATCAGGCAGCCGTCGCCGGCGAACACCCAGGTGAAGTGGTCCACGACAGCGAAGCCGTCGCGGTTGAAGCGGTCGGCGAGGATCTTCTCCGACAGCGCCATGCCCACCGCGTTGGCCAGCCCCTGGCCGAGCGGCCCGGTGGTGGTCTCCACGCCGGGCGTGACGCCGACCTCGGGGTGCCCCGGCGTGCGCGAGTGCAGCTGGCGGAAGTTGCGCAGCTCGTCGATGGGCAGCGCGTAGCCGGTGAGATGCAGCAGCGAGTAGAGCAGCATCGAGCCGTGGCCGTTCGACAGCACGAAGCGGTCGCGGTCGGCCCAGGCCGGGTTCGCCGGGTTGTGCTTCAGGTGGCGCGACCACAACGCGACGGCGATCTCGGCCATGCCCATCGGCATGCCCGGGTGTCCCGAGTTGGCCTGCTGGACCGCATCCATGGACAGTGCGCGGATCGCGTTGGCCATCGCCGAGGCGGGCACGCCCCCCGGAGACTGGCGGTTCGACTGGTCTGCGCGTTCGGAGTTGCCCATGCCTCGGTCCTTGATCGGGAGAAGGAGTCGGCGCCATCCGGCACCGGGAATCGGCGCCGCCCGGCACACGCCTCGACGCGCGAATCCAAACCCGCGATTCTACCAAACGGCCCATGGCCGTGACTGTGGCGCGACACACGGATTTGATAGAATTAAAAGTTTTTCGGGCCCGCGGGCTCGCCACCTTTCCATTGGTCCGGCATATCGGCGCGGCGTGATGCCTGCGGCGAGCGGGCTAGGAAACCAGGACGGGGTTGGTCGAAACATGCAGGGATTGCATCTGACCGCCGATCTGTACGGATGCCAATGCGAGGCCTCCCTGCTGATCGACGCGGAAACGCTCGCCGGACTGTGCCGGCAATCGGTCGCGAACGCGGGCCTCACGCTCGTCGACGAGAAGTACTTCACGTTTCCCGAATGGGAAGGACAGCCCGGCGGCGTCACCGGCGCGGCGCTGCTGGCCGAGTCGCACCTGGCGGTGCACACCTGGCCCGAGCGCGGCGGGGTCACGCTCGACGTCTACGTCTGCAACTTCTCGACCGACAACTCGCACAAGGCCGAGCAGCTGCTCGACGACCTGATCGTGGCCTTCGCGCCGCGCCAGCAGAGCACCAACCGCATCCTGCGCGGTTCGCAGGATCCCGAGACGCGGTCCGACGAATTGCTGCTCGAGTGGCTCAACGCCGATTCGGCCTATGGCTTCCGGGCAACGCGCCGGCTCGAGACGGTCCGCACGCCCTACCAGATGCTCGAGGTCTTCGACACGCCGCAATGGGGCAAGCTGTTCCGTCTCGACGGCTGCTACATGACCTCCGAGCGCGACGAGTTCTTCTACCACGAGCCCATCGTGCACGCGGCGGCGATCGCGCATCCCGCGCCTCGCTCGGCGCTGGTCATCGGCGGCGGCGACGGCGGCTCCAGCGAGGAGCTGCTCAAGCACCCGTCGATGCAGCGGGTGGTCATGGCCGAGCTCGACCCCGAGGTGGTCCGGGTCGCCCGCGAGCACCTCGCGGGCGTGCACCACGGCGTGTTCGACGACCCGCGCCTGACGGTCGAGATCGGCGACGGCTGGAAGTACGTCGAGCGCCTGGCCGGGCAGGCCGACGGCGAGCGCTTCGACCTGGTCGTGCTGGACCTGACCGACCCCGACACGCCGGCGCACCAGTTGTACACGCCGGAGTTCTTCCGCCTGGTGAAGCGCGTGCTCGCGCCCGGCGGCGCGCTCACGCTGCACATCGGCTCGCCCGTCTACAACCCGGATCGAGTCCGCGAGCTGGTCTCCCACCTGTCGGGCGTGTTCGGCATCGTGCGGCCCTTCGGCCTCTACGTGCCGCTCTACGGCGCCTTCTGGGGGATGGCCTGCGCCTCCGACGCGCTGGATCCGCTGGCGATCGAGCCCGATGCGGTCGAGCGCCGGCTGGCCGAGCGCGGGATCGGCGACCTGCAGTACTTCAACGGCGACGTGCATCGCGCGCTGTTCGCGCTGCCCAACTTCTTTCGCAAGCTGGTCGGCTGAGCGGCCCGCGCGAGCGCGCCGAAGCCGGGATCGAGGCAGACCGGACCGAGATGACCCGCGTCCTCTTCGACGGCCACGCCGGGGCCTGCGCCCCCGGCGACCGGGTGGCGCTCGGCGAGCGCCGCTCGCATCACCTGGTTCGCGTGCTGCGGCTGAGGGCCGGCGAGCGCGTGGAGGCCTTCGACGGTGCCGGCAGCGTCTTTGCCGCGACGATCGCCGAGGCCGACCCGAAGCGCAGCGTGCTGCTGCTCGGTGAGCGCCTGTCACGCGAGACCGAGAGCCCGCTGTCGATCACGCTGGCCCAGTGCCTGTCGAGCGCCGAGCGGATGGACTGGACGATCGAGAAGGCAGTCGAGCTCGGCGCGCGCGCGATCGTGCCGCTCGAGTCGGATCGCTCCCAGGTCAGGCTCGACGCATCGCGTGCCGCCCGCAAGCACGATCACTGGCTGCGGATCGTGGAGTCGGCCTGCGCGCAGTCCGGTCGCGCCTGGCTGCCGGTGCTGCATCCGCTGGAATCGCTGCGCGCATTCGTCGGCGACGGCGTGCCGGGCCGCCGCCTGGTGCTCGCGCCGGGAGCGCAGGTGCCGCTGTCGGCCGCGGGCGTGGCGCGCGGCGACGCGGTGACCCTGCTGGCAGGCCCCGAGTCGGGCTTCGGCGAGGCCGAGCTGGCGCTCGCGATCGCGGCCGGCTTCCAGCCGGTGTCGCTGGGCCCGCGAATCCTGCGCACGGAAACCGCCGGCCTGGCCGCGATCGCAACGCTGCAAGCGCTCGCCGGCGATTTCTGAAGGCAGTCAGGGGAAGCACGCCCGGCCCGCGGGCGCTCGGATGACACGCGCCCGGTCAGTGGGCGCTCAGGGGAAAGTCGCCCAGTCAGTGGGCGCTCAGGTGAAACGCGCCCAGTCAGTGGGCGCTCAGGGGAAACGCGCCCATTCAGTGGGCGCTCAGGCCCCGCTGGCCGCCCGGTCGCTCGGCGCTCCGGCCACCGAATAGAACACGCGGAACGCGGTGTCGCGATCGTAGAAGAAGTCCGCGGCGTCGCGGAACACGTCGAGCAGCGCGTTGCGCTGTTCGCGCCCGAAGTTTCGCGTGTCGGGAAGGTTCTGGAGGATCACCAGGAAACCCGGGTGCTCGGCGTCGGCCAGCGGCTGCAGGTCGGTGACGCAATCGTAGAGCGCGTCGAGATTGCGCCCGAAGTACGGCGGCAGCGCGAAGGCGTCGGCGATCGCCCCCATCACCGAGTCGCGGTCGGTGGCGCCGGACAGGTCCACCGCGAGCAGGCGCTGGTCGGCGCGCTCGGCCGCTCGCTTCAGGGAGTCGCCGTCGTAGGCGCCCAGCGGCAAAACGGCATGAGGCGGGATGTTGCTCAACGCACCCATCTTCTCACTCCCTTATCCGCCTGAAGCTGCGGTAGTGATCGTCGGTGTACCAGAAGTCGCCGGAGGCCTTCGGGTCGCCGCCCACCACGATGCGGCGGGCCCCGCGATCACGCGACCCCGGCGTGGGCACCGTGTATTCCTTGTAGTGTCCACGAGGCCGCGCCGGAAGCAAACCCTCGCGATTGAAGAAGGTCGTGCCGTCCTTCGAGTACGGAAACGGCCCGCCACGCCGGATCAGCGCGTAGGTGGCCTGCGCCTCGGCCGGCAAGGCCTTGAGCGCGATCTCGTTGCCGGCGGGGCCGGAATCGACGCGTGGGGAGCACGCTCCCGAAGCGAGCGCGAGAACGAGAAGGCCGAGGGAGAGAAGGCGTCGCCAGATCATGCGGGCATGGTAAACGCCTTCCCCTGCCCAGGGAACGACCGCGACGCGATCAGGCGGCGGGGCCCACCTTGCCCGCGGCGATCGTCGCGATCGTGCGCTCGATCGCCGTTTCGGCGTCGGCGAGCCGAACGCGACCGGTGGCCAGCCAGCGCGCGAGTTCGGCGCGCTCGACCGGCCGCGCCACCTCGGGGTGGCGCGTGAGCACGAACAGCCGGCGGGTCGGACTGACCCAGGAGATCCTCAGGCGGCGCCGCGCGCCGTCGGGCTCCAGCAACTCAAGGGTATCGCCGCGGCGCAGGTCGCCCAGTTGCCTGGCGATCTCCGGGGACACCGGCGGCTCGGCGGGCCTGGAAGCGACCGCTTCCCTGGGCGGCTCGGCCGGCTGCGCGAAGGCGGGCGGGTGGCTGGCGGGCCCGGCAGCGCCCGCCTTGGCGCGCTGGATCACCTCGCCGTGCCGCTTGAGCAATTCGTTGAAGAACCGCTCCTGGTCGCTCTTGTCGACGCCCGCCCGGGCCAGGCCCCGGTTCAGCTCGGCGATCAGCTTGGGCAAGAGGCTCGCGAGCCGAGGGATCTCCGAAGATTCCTTGGGCTGCACGCTCCAGACCAGGGCGTCGACGCAGGCCAGCGCGTCGCGCCAGGCCTCCTCGCCGTCCTCGACCCGCAGCATCGCCATCACCCGGTACCAGCTGCGATCCAGGAAGTCGACCATGAAGGCGGGCGCCGATTCGCCTGCCCGCGCACGGATCTCGGCCCTGGCCCGCTCCTGCGCGAGGGCGAGCGCCTCGAGCCGCTCGGCCTGCCTGGCGAGCGCCGCGTCGCGCTCCATGCGGCGCTGGGATTCGATCGACAGGAGCAGGTCGAGGCGCATCGCGGCGTCCTCGAACACCGACAGGTCGCTCTCGAAGCTGGCGAGCAGCCAGTCGACGATCTCGGCCACGCCGCCGACCAGCGCGGAATCGGGCCCCACGTCGGCATCCGGGTCGCTGGCCGCGCGGCAGATCTCGTCCAGCAGGCGGCGCATCGGATGCCGGCGGCTGGCGAAGAAGCTGCGGTCGATCAGCGCGGCCTTCACCGCGACCACCTGCAGCCGCAGCAACTGCTGCTTGACCGTGTCGGGCAGGCGTCGATCCGCGTAGAGGTGGTCGAAGACCAGCGAGACGATCTCCACGGTGAGCTGGTCCAGCGGCGACCCCATGGTGCGCCCCTTCTCCAGCATCTCGTCCAGGAGCCTGGGGCCGCCCGCGCCGCTCTCGCCGCAACCGGCCTGGATCGCATGCAGGGAGTCGAGCAGGCCGCTTTCGACCGCCGGCGGCGTCTTGCCCGCGCCGAATCTGGCAGGATTCGCGAGCAGGCGCGCCGCCGCGAACCGCGCCGGCGTCGTGCCGTCCGCCAGCCGCGCGGCCAGCAGAGCGAACGGATCCTCGCCAGCCGGCACGGCCTCGATCGCCGGATCGGCAGCCGGCGCGAGCACCGGCGCCGGGGCGGCGGAGTCCTGCGCCGGCAGGGGCGGCTGGGCCGCCTTGGCGCGCCGGGCCTGGGCTTTCGCGGTCACCACCTGGGGCCGGATGCGGGGCAGGACGTGGTTGCTGCGCAGACGCTCGTTGACCGACGTGTAGATCGCGCCCAGGTTCGACGAGACATGGGGCTCGATCGCGTCCAGGAGCGCATCGCGCACGCCGGCTTCGGCGTTGAGCTGCGCCAGTGTCCGGCGCAGCGCCTCGAAGACCGCCTCGGGCGCAGCCGGGTGATTGTCCTCGTCGAACCAGTCGCCGGCCGCCAGGAACCCGAGCCGCGCCCGGATGCCGAGCACCTCGTCGGGGTCGAGCTTGCTGCGCGCGCGCTGGATGATCCGGTCGATCGCGATCTTCTCCTCGATCACGCTGTCGTCGACCAGGGCCAGCCCGCCCGCCGGCGCGTCGGAAGGCCCGTCGTCGTCGCCGTGGATCCGGCGCGCGAAGATGTCGGCGAACATCTCCCGGAACCGGACCTCGATGTCGGCATGATGGCGACGCACCAGCGTGACCGCATCGAGCAGCGCCTGCTGGGCCGCAGGATCCCTGTTGCGCAGCGCCAGCGCGGTCAGGTCGTCGCCGACCTTCTTCAGCGCCTCGGCGATGGCGCCGGACAGCCGCGAGACCACCATCCCGCTGCAGTCCTGCAGCAGCGCGGAGCGACGCGCCGGGTCGATGGGCGCTTCGTCGTCGTCGCGGTCGTCGCGAGCGGTCGCGGTGCCAGCCTGCGCCAGGGACATGGTGGGGTGGTCGTGCTTCGGAGATGTGACCTGCCGAGGCTAAGAGCCGGCCCCGGGCAGGTCAATCGCGGCCGGCACGAACGGCGCCCTGCGGCGCCGCGTGCCGACGAACGGCGGGCCGGCCGTTGCGGACGGGCCGCCTGGCGCTCGCCTGGCGCTCGGCGCTCGCCTATCGCTCGGCGATCGCGTCGACCACGGTCCAGGCAGTCATGTTGACGATCCGGCGCACCGTGGCCGAGGCGGTCAGGATGTGGACCGGGCGCGCGGCGCCGAGCAGCACCGGCCCGATCGCCACGTTGTTGCCGGCCGCGGTCTTGAGCAGGTTGTAGGAGATGTTGGCCGCGTCGATGCCGGGCAGCACCAGCAGGTTCGCCTCGCCGGCCAGCGTCGAGCGCGGCATGATCCGCCGGCGCAGCTCGCTGTCCAGGGCGGCGTCGCCGTGCATCTCGCCGTCGACCTCCAGCTCGGGCGCCTGCTCGCGCAGCAGCGCGAGGGCTTCGCGCATCTTCTCGGCGCTCGGCTGGTTGGAGGTGCCGAAGTTGGAGTGCGACAGCAAGGCCACCTTGGGCCGGATGCCGAAGCGCAGCAGTTCGTCGGCGGCCATCCGGGTGATCTCGGCCAGCTGCGCGGCAGTGGGGTCGACGTTCACGTGGGTGTCGACCAGCGTGACCTGCCGGTTGGGCAGCATCAGCGTGTTCATGGCCGCATAGACCGTGCTGCCCGGCCGCCGGCCGATCACCTGGTCGATGTAGTGCAGGTGCAGCGAGTAGTGGCCGAAGGTGCCGCAGACCATGCCGTCTGCCTCGCCCATGTGGATCATCATCGCGCCGATCAGCGTGAGGCGGCGGCGCATCTCGATCTGCGCGTATTCCTCGGTGACGCCCTTGCGCTCGGTCAGGCGGTGGTACTCGCGCCAGTAGCGACCGTAGCGCTCGTCCCACTCCGGGTTGACGATCTCGAAGTCCACGCCCGGCCGGATCCGCAGCCCGAAGCGCTCGAGGCGCCGCTCGATGACCGCCGGGCGGCCCACCAGCAGCGGCCGGGCCAGCTTCTCGTCGACTACCACCTGGACCGCGCGCAGCACCCGCTCGTCCTCGCCCTCGGCATACACGATCCGCTTGTCGGGCGAACGGCGCGCCGTCGAGAAGATCGGCTTCATGAAGTTGCCCGAGTGGTAGACGAACTGCTCGAGCTGCGAACGGTAGGCGTCGAAGTCGGCGATCGGGCGGGTGGCGACGCCGCTGTCCATCGCGGCCTTGGCCACCGCCGGCGCGATCTTCACGATCAGCCTGGGGTCGAAGGGCTTGGGAATCAGGTACTCGGGGCCGAAGCCGGTGCCGACCGCGCCGTAGGCGGCCGTGACCACCTCGCTGGACTCGGCCCGGGCCAGCTCGGCCACCGCCTGCACCGCGGCGACCTCCATCTCCCGGGTGATCGTGGTGGCGCCCACGTCGAGCGCGCCGCGGAAGATGAACGGAAAGCAGAGGACGTTGTTGACCTGGTTCGGATAGTCGGTTCGGCCGGTCGCGATGACCGCGTCGTCGCGGACCTTCTTCACCTCCTCGGGCATGATCTCGGGCGTGGGATTCGCCAGCGCGAACACCAGCGGCCGCGCGGCCATGCGCGCGACCATCTCGGGCTTGAGCACACCGCCGGCGGACAGGCCGAGGAATACGTCGGCGCCGTCGATGATCTCGGCCAGCGTGCGCTTGTCGGTCTTCTGCGCGAAGCGGGCCTTGTCGGGGTCCATCAGCTCGGCGCGGCCCTCGTAGACCACGCCGGCGATGTCGGCCACCCAGATGTTCTCGCGCTTCAGGCCGAGGTCCACCAGCAGTTGCAGGCAGGCCAGCGCCGCCGCGCCGGCGCCGCTGCAGACCAGCTTGACCTCGTCGATCTTCTTGCCCACCACGGCGAGACCGTTGGTCATCGCGGCGCCGACCACGATCGCCGTGCCGTGCTGGTCGTCGTGAAAGACCGGGATCTTCAGCCGCTCGCGCAGCTTGCGCTCGACGATGAAGCAGTCCGGCGCCTTGATGTCCTCGAGGTTGATCGCGCCGAAGGTCGGCTCGAGCGCCGCGATGATCTCGACCAGCCTGTCCGGGTCGAGTTCGGCGAGCTCGATGTCGAAGACGTCGATGCCGGCGAACTTCTTGAACAGGACCGCCTTGCCCTCCATGACCGGCTTGGAAGCCAGCGGCCCGATGTTGCCGAGCCCCAGCACCGCCGTGCCGTTCGTGACCACGCCGACCAGGTTGCCGCGGCTGGTGTAGCGGAACGCGTTGGCCGGGTCGGCGACGATCTCCTCGCAGGCCGCCGCGACCCCGGGCGAGTAGGCGAGCGCCAGGTCTCGCTGGTTGACGAGCTGCTTGGTCGCGGTGACCGACAGCTTTCCGGGCCGGCCCTGCTCGTGGTATTCGAGGGCGGCCTTGCGAAGGTTCGGATCCATGGCTGAACGCTTTCCGTGAGTGCTTTGCGCGGGTGTCTGAGTGCTTCGCGCGGGCGACCGGGCGCCGTGCGCGGGCAACTGCGCGGCTCTTCCGGCCGGCAGGGCCTGAAAGGATACTCGCCCGCCGCGATCAGGGCCTGAGCCACCCTGCGCGGACCGCGTGATGAGCGGCGATTCCGAACAGGACCGCGGCGCCTGCGTTCCAGGTCGCGATGCCGGCGGTGGCCAGCAACACGAAGCGGTCGGTCTTCTCGGCCTCGGGATCGCGGCTGCCGAGGGCCAGCTCCACCCCCGCGAGGAAGAGGATGACACCCAGCACCGGCGCCGGCACCAGCTCGAACAGCAGGCCGATGGCGTCGCCGAAGAAGAGCGCGAGCACGACCAGCGCCGCGCCGAGCATGATCGCCGCGCCGCCCGTCCGGGCGCCGAATCGCACGTGGCCAGCCATGCCGCCGGCGCCGTGGCACATCGGCACGCCGCCGCCGGCGCTGGCCAGCAGGTTCATCAGGCCGGTGGACAATGCCACCCTGCGCTCGTCGATCGGACGGTCCGGGAACAGCCGGTTGTTCTCGGCGGTGATCGCCACCAGCGCGTTGCCGAAGGTCAGCGGCAGCTGCGGCAAGGCCAGCAGCAAGGCTCCGGTCCACAGGTCCGATGCCGACAGGCCGGGCCAGGCGAAGGCGGGCCAGCGCAGCGCCGCCTGCTGGTCGCCGAGCCGGGCGGCGAGCGAGGGGTCGCGCAGCAGCGCGATCGCCGCCCCGACGGCGAGCAGTGCCAGCATCGCCGGCCAGCGCCGCGAAAGCATGAGCAAGGTGACGGCCAGCATCACCGCCGAGAGCAGCCACTGCCCGGCCATCATCCGGACGCCCTCGAGCATGAAGGCGAAACCGAGCCCCATGACCACGCCGAGCAGCGCGGCGCGCGGCACCAGGCGGGCCAGGCGCGCCGCCAGCCCGGACACCGCCAGCGCCAGCCAGATCAGCCCGGTCACCAGCCCCGCTGCGACGACCGCGTCGCCGGTGAGGCCGCCGGAGACCGCGGCCTGGGTCAGCGCGGTGGCGCCGATCGCCTTCATCGGCTGGACCGGGAAAGGCGTGCGGAACACCGCGCCCACGACCAGCAGCGCCACGCCGAAAGGCAGCAGCACGGCCGTGGCATCCATCTTCAGCACGGCCACGTAGGCGACCACGAAGGGGATCAGCGTGCCGAGGTCCCCGAACGCGCCGCCGACCTCGGCGAGGTCGAAGCGGTTGCGGGGACGGGCAGCGCCTTGTCGCACTTACTGCGCGGCGGGCCGCCGGCCGCTGCCGTCCAGGGCGCGGTCGAGCAGCACCGCCACGTGCACCGCGTCGCGGCTCGCCCCGTCGGCGATCTGGTGACGGCAGCTGGTGCCGTCGGCCACCACCACCGTGTCCGGGCCGGCCTCGCGCACCGCCGGCAGCAGCGACAGCTCGCCCATCTTCATCGAGACCTCGTAGTGCTCGGCCTCGTAGCCGAAGGCCCCGGCCATGCCGCAGCAGCTCGACTCGACCGTCTTCACCTCGAGGCGCGGCACCAGCTTCAGCACGGTCTCGATCGGACGCACCGCGTCGAAGGCCTTCTGGTGGCAGTGGCCGTGGAGCAGCGCGGTGCGCTCGGGCAAGGCCTGCAGCGGCAGCGACAGGCGACCCTCCGCGTGCTCGCGCGCGAGGAACTCCTCGAACAGCAGGGCCTGTCCGGCCAGGCGGCGCGCGGCGTCGCCCAGGCCCATGACCAGGAACTCGTCGCGCATCGTGAGCAGGCAGGAGGGCTCCAGGCCCACCACCGGCACGCCCCGCTCGACGTAGGGCGCGAGCGCGGCCAGCGTGCGCCGCGCCTCGGCGCGCGCCTCATCGACCAGGCCGGCGGACAGGAAGGTGCGGCCGCAGCACAGCGGGCGCGCAGGATCGGCGTCGGCCGCGGCGCGCGCCACGTGGACGCGGTAACCGGCGGCCTGCAGCACCCTGCGTGCGGCGCGCAGGTTGTCGGGTTCGAACCAGTTGTCGAAGGTGTCTGCCCACAGCACCACCTCGCCCACGGCCTCGCCCGCCGCGGCGCCGGGCGGCAAGGCGTCGAGCCCCGGATCGGCGGTGAACGGGTCGCCGCGCCAGCGCGGCAGGCTGCGCTTCGCCGAAAAGCCGAGCAGCTTCTCCGACAGGCGCGCGGCGCCCGGCAGCGTGTCGCGCAGGTTCAGCAGCCAGCGCAGCCGCGAGGCCCAGGCCGCGTAGCGCGGCATGTAGGCGATCAGCCGGTCCTTGAGGCGAAGGCCGTGCTTCTTCGTATAGTGGTGCTGGAACTCGATCTTCATCCGGGCCATGTCGACGCCGGTCGGGCAATCGCGCTTGCAGCCCTTGCAGCCCACGCACAGGTCCATCGTCTCGCGCATGGCCGGGGAGGTCAGCGCCTCGTGGCCCAGCTGCCCCGACAGCGCGAGCCGCAGCGTGTTCGCGCGGCCGCGGGTCAGGTGTTTCTCGTCCTTCGTGACCCGCCAGCTCGGGCACATGGTGCCGGCGTCGAACTTGCGGCAGTGCCCGTTGTTGTTGCACATCTCGGCGGCCTTCGCGAAGCCGCGCGCCGGATCGCCGCCGGTGCCGGGCGCGCTGACCTGCTCGGTCACCGGGTCGGCGGTCACGTCCCAGGCCGACCAGTCGAGCGCGGTGGACAGGGGCAGCGCGGCGTGGCCCGGCGGATAGCGGAACAGCCGCGAGTCGTCCATCTTCGTGCCGCGCACGATCTTGCCCGGGTTCATCAGCCCCAGCGGGTCGAACAGGTCCTTGACCTCCTCGAAGGCCCTGGTGAGCCGCTCGCCGAACTGCCAGCCCACCCACTCGGTGCGCACCAGGCCGTCGCCGTGCTCGCCCGAGAAGGCGCCCTTGTAATGGCGGACCAGCTCGGCGGCCTCTTCGGCGATCTCGCGCATCTTCGCGGCGCCGTCCTGGCGCATGTCGAGGATGGGCCGCACGTGAAGCGTGCCGACCGAGGCGTGCGCATACCAGGTGCCGCGGGTGCCGTGCCTGGCGAACACGTCGGTCAGGCGGTCGGTGTACTCGGCGAGGTGCTCCAGCGGCACCGCGCAGTCCTCGATGAAGGAGACCGGCTTGCCGTCGCCTTTCAGCGACATCATGATGTTCAGGCCCGCCTTGCGGACGTCCCACAAGGCCTTCTGCGCCTTCTCGTCGGGCATCTCCACGACGCTGCCGGGCAGGCCCAGGTCGCCCATCAGCTCCACCAGCCGCGCGAGCCGGGCGAGCAGCTCGTCGCGGTCCTCGCCCGAGAACTCGACCAGCAGGATCGCCTCGGGCGGCTTGCCTTCGCGCTCGATCAGCGCGCGCTCGATCGTGGGCCGGAACACAGGGTTGGCGCGCGAGAGCTCGATCATCGTGCGATCGACCAGCTCGACCGCGCTGGGCCCGAGCTTCACGATGTGCTGGGCGCTGTCCATCGCGGCCCAGAAGGTCGGGAAGTTGACGACGCCCAGCACGCGCGCCTTCGGCAAGGGCGAGAGCTTGAGCACCAGCCGGCGGAAGTAGCCCAGCGTGCCCTCCGAGCCGACCAGCAGGTGCGCCAGGTTGACCGAGCCGTCGTCGGTGTAGGGCCGTTCCGACTGCGGGTTGAAGACGTCGAGGTTGTAGCCGCCCACGCGCCTCAGGACCTTGGGCCAGACGCGCGCGATCTCGTCGCGCTCGCGCGCGCCGAGCGCGAACAGTCGCGCGACCAGCTCGCCCGCGCGCCCGGACGCCATCGCCCGCCCGGCGTTCACGCCGAAGGGGCCGAAGTACTCGGACACGCCGTCGGACAGGATCGCCTCGATGCCCAGCACGTTGTGCACCATGTTGCCGTAGGCGATCGAGCGCGACCCGCAGGAGTTGTTGCCGGCCATCCCGCCGATCGTGGCCTGCGCCGAGGTGGACACGTCCACCGGGAACCAGAGGCCGTGCGGCTTGAGGTACGCGTTGAGATGGTCGAGCACGATGCCGGGCTGGACCTCGACGGTGCGCGCCTGCGCATCGAAGGCGATCACCTTGTTCAGGTGACGGCTGTTGTCGATGACCAGCGCCTCGCCGACGGTCTGGCCGCACTGGCTGGTGCCGCCGCCGCGCGGCAGGATGGGCACGCGCATCTCGCGGGCCAGGTCGATCGCGGCGACCACGTCGGCCTCGTCGGCGGGCACCACGACGCCGACCGGGTCGACCTGGTAGATCGAGGCGTCGGTTGCGTAGCGGCCTCGCGAGGCGGCATCGAAGAGCACGTCGCCGCGCAGCACGCGGCGAAGCCGCTGGGCGAGGCGGCTGCGGTCCAGCGAGGCAGTCCGCAGCATGCGGACCGGGGTGGGAGCGTTCATGTCGTGGCGGAGTCGATGGCCGGCCACTGCTCGAGCACCGCGTCGCGCTTGTTGCGCAGGTGGGTCTCGAGCAGGGCCCGGAGCGCGGAGCCATTGCCGGTCTCGAGCGCCTCCAGCATCTGCTGGTGCTCGCGGACCGCGTGGTTCCACTTGTCCTGGTTGAAATTGGAGCGGAAGCGCAGGTTCTGGATGCGCGTGTTCACGCTGTCGTAGGTTTCGGCGAGCATGTCGTTGCGCGCGCAACGGCTGATCGCGACGTGGATGCGCCGGTTCAGGTCGTAATAGGCCGGCAGGTCGCGCCGCGCGTGCGCGGCCAGCATCTCGAAGTGCAGCGCGCGGATCTCGGCGAGCTCGGCCTCGGTGCGCCGCTCGGCCGCGAGCTGGCCGGCCAGCCCCTCCAGCGCGCCCATCAGCTCGAAGAGCTGCTCGACGTCCGAACGCGACAGGGCCACGACGCTCGCCCCGCGGTTCGGGCTGAGCTCCACCAGCCGCTCGGCGGCCAGCACCTTGAAGGCCTCGCGCAGGGGCGTGCGCGAGACGCGAAGCCGCTCGCAGAGCACCCGCTCGTTCAGGCGCGCGCCCGGCGCGAGCGCGCCCTCGGTGATCATCGCGCGGAGCCGGTCAGCGACCTCCTCGTGCAGCGGGCGCCTGTCGATCTCGAGCGACTGCACGAGGGAATTTTGCATACAGAATATGGAACGGGGGCGGATTTAAGGGAAAATCCCGGTTGCGCGGCCAAATTTTTGCATACAAAATGCGTCTCCGCAATCGTCAATGCTCCTCTTTCCCGTCGAGGCGACCATGAAACTGTCCAATGGCCTGGCGCTCAACAGCCACCCGTCCGGTCGGCACTTCCTGCAGATTCCGGGGCCCAGCACCGTGCCCGACCGGATCCTGCGCGCGATGGACTACCCCACGATCGACCATCGCGGGCCGGAGTTCCAGCAGCTCGGCAAGTCGGTGCTCGCCGGCATCCGCAAGATCTTCAGGACCGAGTCGCACGTCGTCATCTACCCGGCATCGGGCACCGGCGCCTGGGAAGCCGCGCTGGTCAACACGCTGTCGCCGGGCGACACGGTGCTGATGTGCGAGACCGGGCATTTCGCCTCGCTCTGGAAGCGACTCGCCGAGCGGCTGGGCCTGGTCGTGGAGTTCATCCCCGGCGACTGGCGCCACGGGGCGGATCCCGCGGCCATCGAGGCGAAGCTGGCCGCCGATTCGCAGCATCGCTACAAGGCCGTCTGCGTGGTCCACAACGAGACCTCGACCGGCGTGACCAGCCGGATCGCCGACGTGCGCAAGGCGATCGACCGCGCGAAGCACCCGGCGCTCTTCATGGTCGACACGATCTCCGGCCTCGCTTCGGCCGACTACCGCCACGACGAGTGGGGCGTGGACGTGACCGTGTCCGGCTCGCAGAAGGGGCTGATGCTGCCGCCCGGCCTGTCGTTCAACGCGATCAGCGCGAAGGCGCTGGAGGCCTCGAAGCACGCGAAGCTGCCGCGCGCCTACTGGGAATGGAACGAGATGATCGCGGCCAACGCGAACGGCTTCTTCCCGTCGACGCCGGCCACCAACCTGCTCTATGGCCTGCACGAGGCCATCGCGATGCTGCAGGAAGAAGGACTGGACAACGTGTTCGCGCGCCACAAGCGCCACGGCGAGGCCACCCGCGCCGCCGTGCGCGCATGGGGCCTCGAGGTGCTCTGCCTGGAGCCCGCCGAGTACAGCCCGGTGCTGACCGCCGTGGTGATGCCCGAGGGACACAGCGCCGACGCTTTCCGCAAGATCGTGCTGGCGAACTTCAACATGTCGCTGGGCCAGGGTCTGGGCAAGGTCGCCGGCAAGGTGTTCCGGATCGGGCACCTGGGCGACTTCAACGACCTGACGCTGATGGGCACGCTCGCCGGCGTCGAGATGGGCCTGGGCCTGGCCGGCGTGCCGCACCGCAAGGGCGGCGTGCTGGCGGCGATGGAGCACCTGGCCGCCACCGCGCCCGCGGCGCCGGCCAGCGCCAAGGCTGCCTGAGCAGCCGGACCGGCGCCGACGATCACTGAACCGCCCCGAAAAGGGGCAGACACTCCGGAGGAGGAGACGATGAAAGCAACGATGAAGTCCGCCCGCCGCCTGCTGCTGCAGGCGGCAATCGCCGGCGGCGCGGCCGCGTTCGCGCTGCCCGCCGCCGCTCAACAGATCGAGCTCAAGCTCGGCCACGTCGGCGAGCCCGGCTCGCTGTACCAGATCGCTTCCGAGGACTTTGCCAAGCGCGTGCAGCAGAAGCTCGGCGACAAGGTCAAGGTCACCATCTTCGGGTCGAGCCAGCTCGGCGGCGACAAGGAGATGCTCCAGAAGATCAAGCTGGGCACGCTCGACATGTCGATCCCGTCGACGGTCATGAGCAGCGAAGTCGACCTGTTCGGCATGTTCGAGATGCCCTACCTGGTCAAGGACCGCAAGCACCTGGCCAAGATCGAGCAGGAGATCTTCTGGCCGTCGCTCGCGCCGGCAGTCGAGGCCAAGGGCCTGAAGATGCTCGCGCTTTGGGAAAACGGGTACCGGCACATCACCAGCAACGTGAAGCCGATCGTCAAGCCCGAGGACCTGGCCGGCGTGAAGCTGCGCGTGCCCGAGGGCAAGTGGCGCGTGGCGATGTTCAAGGCCTACGGCGCCAACCCGAGCCCGATGAAGTTCTCGGAGTTGTTCACCGCGCTGCAGACCGGCGTGATGGACGGCCAGGAGAACCCGTTCACCCAGATCGTCAGCGCCAAGCTGCACGAGGTCCAGAAGTACCTGTCGCTGTCGGGCCACGTGTATGCGCCGGCCTACCTGGTGGCGGGCAAGCGCAAGTGGGAGCAGCTGCCGGCCGACATCCGCAAGGAGCTCGAGGCGGCCGCGCGGGAGACCCAGGCCACCGTCTACGCGGCCACCGACCGCATGGAAGGCGACCTGCTGAAGACCATCAAGGGCGCTGGCGTGCAGGTCAACGAGGTCGACAAGGACGCGTTCATCGCGGCCAGCGGCGCGATCTACGAGGAGTTCGGCAACTCGGTCAAGGGCGCCAAGCCGCTGGTCGACAAGGCCATCGCCCTGGGCAAGTGAAGCGCTGAAGGCATAGAACGGAAAGAGCCAGGAGACAGAATCGATGCAAGCCCTTCGTAAAGGCTACGAAAAGATCCTCGAGTGGGTCGTGATCGTGCTGATGGTGGTCCTCGCGGTCGAGGTCACGGTCGGCGTCGTGTACCGGACGATGGGCGCCTCGCTCGTCTGGTACGACGAGATCGCGTCGATCCTGCTCGCCTGGCTCACCTTCTACGGTTCCGCCTACGCCGCCGCCAAGCGCGGCCACATCAGCTGCCCGGAGCTGGTCGCGATGATGCCGCCCGGCCCCCGGCTGGCGGTGACCATCGTGGTCGAGATCCTGGTCATCGGCTTCTTCGCGCTGCTGGGCTACATGGGCTGGTACGTGCTGGAAATCCTGGCCACCGACACCCTGGTCAGCCTGCCCGACATCCCGGTGTCCTGGGTGCAGTCGGTGATCCCGATCTCGGCGGTGCTGATCATCATCGCGGAGCTGCTGACCCTGCCCGAGGCGCTGGCCTGGGCGCGCGCCGACCACGCACACGGCGCGACGGCAGAGGGCGCGGCCCGCGAGGCCTCGCACTGAAGGCCCGATCGAACGTCGAAACACTCGAAGAAAGACAAGACAAGGAGAATCGAACGTGGAGATGCTGCTCCTGTTCGCGTGCGTGCTCGGCCTGGTGCTGCTCAACGTCCCGATCGCGGTCGCGCTCGGCGTGGTCGCGATCGCGGCGATCTGGCTGGCGCAAGGCAGCGATGCGCTGCTGAACCTGCCGATCGTCGTGTACAACGCGGCGACCAACTTCCCGCTGCTGGCGATCCCGCTGTTCATCCTGGCTGGCGCCATCATGAACGCCTCGGGGATCTCGTCACGGCTGATCGCCTTCGCCACGGCCCTGCTCGGCTTCATCCGCGGCGGCCTGGCGATGGTCTCGATCGGCGCCTCGCTGTTCTTCGCCGAGATCTCGGGCTCGGCGGTGGCCGACGTGGCGGCGCTGGGCTCGATCACGATCCCGGCGATGAAGAAGAAGGGTTATCCGAGCGCGCTGGCTGCGTCGGTGATGTCCTCGTCAGCCACGCTGGCGGTGATCATCCCGCCGTCGATCCCGATGATCCTCTACGCGGTGATGGCCGAGGCCTCGGTGGTCCAGCTGTTCGTGGCCGGCATCGTGCCGGGCATCATCGGCGGCCTGGGCCTGATGGCGATGGCCTACTACTTCGCGCGCCGCTACAACCTGCCGATCGAGCAGCGCTTCAGCTGGAAGGAAGTGCGCCGCACCGCGCGCGAGGCGATGTGGGCCTTCACGCTGCCGATGATCATCCTGGGCGGCATCTTCGGCGGCCTGGTGACCGCGACCGAGGGCGCCGCGCTGGCGGTGGTGGCCGCGCTGTTCATCGGGCTGGTCGTCTATCGCGAGCTGGACCTGGCGCACCTGAAGGAGGCCGTCATCGAAGGCGGCAGCCAGACGGCGGTGGTCATGCTGCTGGTCTCCACCTCGGCGCTGCTCGGCGTGTACCTGACCGAGGTGCAGGCGCCCCAGCAGCTGGCCCAGGCGGTGATGGACCTGACCACGAACAAGTGGTTCGTGCTGGCCCTGCTCAACGTGCTGTTCCTGCTGCTCGGCATGTTCCTGCACTCGGCCGCGGCGATCATCCTGGTCGTGCCGGTGGTGATGCCGCTGGTCAAGGCCGCGGGCATCGATCCGGTGCACTTCGGCCTGATCGTCACGATCAACCTGGGCATCGGCCAGCAGACTCCGCCGGTGGCCAGCGTGCTGATGGTGGCCTGCTCGATCGCCAAGGCCGGCGTCTGGGAAGTGTCGCGGACCAACGTGTACTTCGTGGGCGTGCTGCTGGCGGTGCTGATGCTGGTGACCTACGTGCCGATCACCGGCATGGGCCTGGTCGAGCTGTTCTATCGCTGATGAAGGAGCCGACATGACGGATAACGCTGCGGACACCATCCTGGTCGAACGCGACGGCGCGATCGCCACGGTGATCCTTAACCGCCCGCACAAGCTGAACGCGCTGACCAAGCCGATGTGGCAGCTGCTCGGCGCAACCATGGACCGGTTGTCGGCCGATGACTCGGTGCGCTGCGTGATCCTGCGCGGTGCCGGCGAGAAGTCGTTCTCGCCGGGCAACGACATCTCCGAGTTCGAGACCGAGCGCTCGAATCGCGAGCAGGCGATCGCCTACGGCCACATCATGCACGAGACCGCCCGCGCGATCGCCGACTGCCGGCACCCGACGCTGGCGCAGATCCACGGCATCTGCGTGGGCGGCGGCCTGGAGATCGCGGCGCTGTGCGACATGCGCATCTGCGGCGAGTCGAGCCGCTTCGGCGCGCCGATCAAAAACCTGGGGCTGGTGATGGCCTTCCCGGAAATGGATCCGCTGATCCGGCTGGCCGGCCCGTCGGTGGCGCTCGAGATCCTCTACGAAGGACGGATCTTCGACGCCGCCGAGGCCAGGGACAAGCGCCTGGTCAACCGGGTGGTGGCCGACGATCGCGTGGCCGAGGAATGCCGCGAGACCGCCCGGCGGATCGCCGACGGCGCGCCGCTGGTCGCGCGCTGGCACAAGAAGTTCGCCCGCAAGCTGATGAGCGGCCAGCCGCTCACCGAGCAGGACTACCTCGAGTGCTTCGACTGCTTCGACACCGAGGACTTCCGGATCGGCTACAAGGCCTTCCTCGCGAAGACGAAGCCGGACTTCGTCGGCCGCTGAGGATCCCGGGATGAACGAGAAGCGAAGCGCCGGCCCGCTGGCCGGCATGAAGGTGCTCGAGCTGTCGCAGATCATGGCCGGCCCGACCGCCGGCATGATGCTCGCCGACCTCGGCGCCGACGTGATCAAGGTCGAGAAGCTGCCCGGCGGCGACGATTCGCGCAGCTACCGCGAGCCGCGGGTCAACGGCGTCTCGGCGCCGTTCATGATCCTGAACCGGAACAAGCGCGGCATCGCGCTGGATCTCAAGCACCCGAAGGGCAAGGAGGTGCTGAAGCGGATGGCCGCCGGCGCCGACGTGCTGACCGAGAACTACCGCAAGGGCACGCTGGAGAAGCTGGGTGTCGGCTACGACGTGCTCGCGACGATCAACCCGGGGCTGATCTACTCGTCGGTCTCGGGCTACGGCCGCACCGGACCCTGGGCCGACAAGGGCGGCTTCGACCTGATCGCGCAGGGCTTCTCGGGCCTGATGAGCATCACCGGCGAGCCGGGCCGGCCGCCCGCGAAGTCGGGCAACCCGGTCGCGGACATCAACGCCGGCATCCTCCAGGCCATGGGCATCATCGCCGCCTACGTGCACAAGCTGAAGACCGGCGAGGGCCAGGTCGTCGAGACCTCGCTGATGGAAGCCGCGCTGCAGCAGACCTACTGGCACGCGGCGATCTTCTTCGCCACCGGCGCCTCGGGCGGGCCGCTGGGCTCGAGCCATGTGCTGACCGCGCCCTACCAGGCCTTTCGCACCGCCGACGGCTTCATCAACATCGGCGGCGCAAACCAGTCGAACTGGGAGCGCATCACCGACGTGCTGGGCCATCCGGAGTGGAAGTCCGACCCGCGCTTCGTCGACAACGACACGCGCATGCGCAACCTGCCGGCGCTGGTCGAGGCGATGGAGGCGGTGCTCGCGACTCACGACCGCGCCCACTGGATCGCGGCCTTCGACGCGGCCGGCGTGCCGGCCGGACCGGTGCACTCGATCGGCGAGGCGCTGACCCATCCGCAGGTGCTCGCCCGCGACATGGTCGTCGAAGTCGACCACCCGAAGGCCGGCCGCACCCGGGCAGTGGGCTTTCCGGTGAAGCTGCACGGCACGCCGGCGGTGGCGCCGAAGCCCGCGCCCGCGCTGGGCGAGCACACCCGGGCGGTGCTGGCAGAATTCAGGTATACGGCCGACGAGATCGACGCGCTGATCGCGGAAGGTGTCGTCAGGGCCGACTAGGGTTTTTCGCCCTGCCCCGGCGGCCGGCGGCGCCACGCGCGTTCGCCGGCCGCCGCCTGACGACACCGACATGACGCCTCCGCCCCCCCTCCCCCTTCCCTATCCCCTGGCGAGCCGCACCGGCCGCATCGATCCCTTCCACGTGATGGAGCTGGCCAAGCGCGCCGCCGCGCTGGAGGCCGCCGGCCACCCGATCATCCACATGAGCATCGGCGAGCCGGACTTCACTGCTCCGGAGCCGGTGGTCGCGGCGCTCGAGCGCGCTGCCCGCGCCGGCCACACGCAGTACACCGGCGCCACCGGGCTCGCCTCGCTGAGGAAGGCGATCGCGAACGACTATGGCGAGCGCTACGGGCTGGACATCGCACCCTCGCGGATCGTGGTCACCGCGGGCGCGTCGGCCGCGCTGTCGCTGGCCTGTTGCGCGCTCGTCAACCCCGGGGACGGCGTGCTGATGACCGATCCCAGCTACCCGTGCAACCGGCACTTCGTGGCCGCCTTCGACGGCGAGCCGCAGCTGGTGCCGGTGGGACCGGAAACGCGCTTCCAGCTCGACCGGGCACTGCTCGAAGCGAACTGGGCGCCGAACACCCGCGGCACGCTGCTGGCCTCGCCGGCCAACCCCACCGGCACCTCGATCCCCTCCGACGAGCTGGCCGGGATCGTGGACGCGGTGCGGGCGCGCGGCGGCTTCTCGATCGTCGACGAGATCTACCTGGGCCTGTCCTACGACGGCACGCCGCGCAGCGCGCTGGCGCTGGGCGACGACCTGATCGTCACCAACAGTTTCTCGAAGTACTTCCACATGACCGGCTGGCGGCTCGGCTGGCTGGTGGTGCCGGAGTCGCTGGCGCCGGTCTTCGAGAAGCTCTCGCAGAACCTCTATATCTGCGCCTCGACACTGGCCCAGCACGCGGCGCTCGCCTGCTTCGATCCCGAATCGCTCGCGATCTTCGAGGCCCGGCGAGACGAGTTCCGCCGCCGGCGCGACTGGATCGTGCCGGCGCTGCGCGGGATCGGGCTCGACGTTCCGGTGATGCCCGACGGCGCCTTCTACGCCTGGGCCAACTGCAGCGCGCACACGAACGACAGCTCGGCGTTCGCGATCGAGCTGCTGGAGCAGACCGGCGTATCGGTGGTGCCCGGCAAGGACTTCGGCCGCCACGACCCGCAGCGCTGGATCAGGCTGTCGTACGCGACCTCGATGCAGAAGATGAGCGAGGCGATCGAACGCCTGGGCCGGCACCTCGCGCAGCGCGGCTGAGGCATCGCAAGAGTCGGAGATCGCGCGGCCGGGGCGCCGCGCGGACCGGGCGGACGCTGGCAGCCCGGGTCAGTAGTCGTGCAGCTTGTCCATCAGCTGCGCCACCGCCTCCGCGCCGCGGAGGTCGGCGCTGCTGGGCGGCGGGACGTCGATCTTGCCGATCGGCGCGTCGAGATCGAACAGCGGGATGGTCTTGGTCTCGCCCGGCGTGCCGCTGTTGGGCGCGATGCGGGCAGCGTCCGGAATCGCCCGGGCGGCGGCCTGGCGCTCAGCCTGCGCCCTGCCCTGGGCAGCCGCCGCGATCCGCTCGCGTTCGGACAGCACCTTGCGTCCGTAGCCGAAGTCGTGCGACAGCAGGGCCGCGCCGACGTAGGACTTGAGCGCGCCTTCGACCGAGCCTTCCCGGACCAGGTATTCCTTCAGGATCGCCGAGCCGACCGTGATGTTGGCCACCGGGTCGAAGGCCGCGGCCGCGCCGCCGAAGGGCGCGAACTTGTCGGTGTGGACCCGGGTGAGGACCTGCATCAGGCCCTGGGCGCCCTTCGGGCTGCGCGCGTTCGGATTGAAGCTCGACTCGACCGAGACGACGGCGAGGATCAGGTGGGGATCGAGCCGGAAGTCGCGCGCCGCGCGGTAGGCGTGGGCGACGAAGGTCTGGACGTCGTCGACCGCGACCCGGTACTTGGAAGCGATGAAGCGCGCGATGTTGCGCTGTTCGTCGGTGAGCTTGAGGGGCGGGCGAGCCGCCTCGGCCTCGCGTGCGGCGGCGGCCTGCGTCTGGGCCTGCCGCGCGGCGTGCTCGCGAGCGGGCGCGACCGCAGGCTGGCCTGGGACGGCCGTGCCCGTCGACGCCGAGGCGCGCTGCGCGCCAGCGGACGACGGCTCGCGGCTTGCCGCCGCATGCCTGGCCCGCGCCATGTGCCGCTCGATCTCGGCGAGCGCGCTGGCGCGGGCGCCGCCCGCGGAGGCGGGGGCGCCTTGCGCGAGGGCGGATGCGCCCTGCGGGAGGGCGGCGGCGCCGGACTGCGCCGGCACGGCGAACGTGACGTCGCTGCCCGCGCCGGACAGCACGGAACGATTGGCGTCGGCCTTCGCGCCGACACCGTGAAGCGTTGAAACCGCGACCGCGATCACCGCGACCATCGGCATCGACGCGACCGACGATCGGCCGGCGCCGACGAATCGCGCGAGCGATCCGAAAATGTTCGTGACTTGACGCTGCTCGAGCATCGAGCCTCCTTCCGGCTTGCGCCGTACGGTTCGCCCGAAAGGCGAGTGATCCTGCGAATCGGGACCGCAGACCGTGCAGTGAGCGGACCCGGTTCCGCGTCGACAGCGTGGTCGAGACCTGCGGAACCTCTTGCGGGCGATGCGTGGCCGCCTGCTGTAGGCGAACCCCCGGCATGAACACGGCCGATTCGCCCTCGTCGGGGGCCGGATCGCCGGCGTGCTCACGGCGCGACCCCCGCTTCCGCGCTCGTCAAGTCTCCCCCGACGAACGCAAGGCCGCGCTGGAACGGCGGCCGACCCTTTGGTGGGATGGCGGGATTTTAGGGATCGACGGCGGTGGGGTCAACCGAAAGATATTGCCAGAATGCAATTTCCGGGCCGGGTCGAGGGCCGGAATCCCCGCGCCGCCGGCCAGTGCGACAATCCGCTGCGCCCCTCAACGACGCCTGGGAACCCATGAAATACGAGGATCTGCGGGACTTCGTCCGCCAGCTCGAGACCGCCGGCGAGCTGAAGCGGATCGACAAGGAAGTGTCGCCGTCCCTGGAAATGACCGAGATCGCGGATCGGGTATTGCGGGCGGGCGGCCCGGCCCTGCTCTTCGAGCATCCGGTCCAGGAGGGCCGGCGCTGGCCGATCCCGGTGCTGGCCAACCTGTTCGGCACGCCCAGGCGGGTCGCCCTGGGCATGGGCGCCGAATCGACCGACGCGCTGCGGGAGACCGGCAAGCTGCTGGCCTACCTGAAGGAGCCCGAGCCGCCCAAGGGCCTGCGCGACGCCTGGGACAAGCTGCCGATGCTGCGCCAGGTGCTGAACATGGCGCCGAAGGAGGTGGGCCGGCCCGCCTGCCAGCAGCAGGTGCTCGAAGGCGACGAGGCCGACCTGGCGAAGCTGCCGGTGCAGACCTGCTGGCCCGGCGACGCGGCGCCGCTGATCACCTGGGGGCTGGTGGTGACGCGCGGCCCGAACCGGGCGCGGCAGAACCTGGGCATCTACCGCCAGCAGGTGATCGGCCCCAGGCAGACGATCATGCGCTGGCTCGCCCATCGCGGCGGGGCGCTGGACTTCCGGGACCACGCCGCGCGGCATCCGGGGCAGCCTTTCCCGATCGCGGTGGCGCTGGGCGCCGACCCGGCGACGATCCTCGGCGCGGTGACGCCGGTGCCGGACACACTTTCGGAGTACCAGTTCGCCGGGCTGCTGCGCGGCTCGAAGACACTGCTCGCGAAATGCCTGGGGAGCACGCTGCGAGTGCCGGCCAGCGCCGAGATCGTCCTGGAAGGGGCGATCCGGCCCGATCCGGACGGCAGCCTGACCGAAGGCCATGCCCGGCGCCTGGGCTGGCAGGGCGATCTGCCGGCCGCCGCGCGCGCCGGCTGGGAAATGGCGCTCGAGGGCCCCTACGGCGACCACACCGGCTATTACAACGAGCAGGACTGGTTCCCGGTGTTCACCATCGACCGGATCACGATGCGCGAATCGCCGATCTACCACTCGACCTACACCGGCAAGCCGCCCGACGAGCCGGCGATCCTCGGCGTGGCGCTGAACGAGGTCTTCGTGCCGATCCTGTGCCGGCAGTTTCCGGAGATCGTGGACTTCTACCTGCCGCCCGAAGGCTGCTCCTACCGGATGGCGGTGGTGTCGATCCGCAAGCAGTACCCGGGCCATGCCAAGCGGGTGATGTTCGGGATCTGGAGCTTCCTGCGCCAGTTCATGTACACCAAGTTCATCGTCGTCGTCGACGAGGACATCGACGTGCGCGACTGGAAGGAAGTGATCTGGGCGATCACCACCCGCGTCGATCCGATCCGCGACGCGACGCTGGTCGACCGCACGCCGATCGACTACCTGGATTTCGCGTCGCCGGTGTCCGGGCTCGGCTCGAAGCTGGGGCTGGACGCCACCAACAAGTGGCCCGGCGAGACCACGCGCGAGTGGGGCCGGCCGATCGTGATGGACGAAGCGGTCAAACGGCGGGTCGACGCGATGTGGACCGAGCTCGGTCTCTGATCGGGCGGCCATCGCCTGCCCGGCCGAAGAGCGCCCAGGCCACGACGAAGGCCAGCCCGGTCAGCAGCGGCGCCGAGCTGTCGGGCACCCGTCCCGGTATCCACGCCTGGGCGACCTCGGAAGCCAGCATCAGCCCGACCACCACGCCGGGCAGCACGGCGCGGCGCCGCGCGATGTCCACGCCGCACTGCTGGAGCCAGCGCAGCGAGAGCAGCAGCGAGAACGCGAGCCAGCCGAACATCAGCGAAAGCTCGAGCGCCGGCAACAGGCTGCCGCGGCCCAGCTGCGGCAGCCACTCGAATCCGCCGGCGTGCACGCCGCCCCGCCCTGGCGCGAGCTGGTAGGCCCCCACCGAGGCGAGCGCCAGCAGCGGCACCAACCGCGCCAGGACCGGCTCGGCCGAGCGCGAAGGCATCGAGAACGCGAGCGCGGCGGCCAGCGCCATCGCCGCGAGCTCGTCATGGGACAGGGCCCGCCAGACCAGCAGCACCTGCCCCACGAGCGCCGCGCCGATCGCCAGGGCCAGCGCGAGGCTCGCGGCCGCCCGCCCGCGCCAGATCGCCCGCAAGGCCACGGCTACCGCCAGCCAGCCGAAGAAGTGACGAGCGAAGCGCCACGGATCGGGGCCGCCCCAATCCGCCCAGTGCCGCAGGAAGGCCAGGTTGGACCGGATCGTTCCAACGTCGAAGGTGAAGCGCCAGGGCGCCAGGGCCAGCGCGAGCCAGGCGCCTGCCACGAGAAGCACCGGCCAGAGCAGCGGCGAGCGGATCGCGGCGGCTGCCGGGGCATGGCCCGGCACCGCCACGCGGGACATCAGCAGCAGCCCGGCCAGTCCGCCGGCCGAGTTCATCGCCAGATCGAACCAGGAAGACACGCGGGCGAGCATGCAGGCCTGCAGCAATTCCATCGCGAGCGAGAACGCCGCGATCGCCGCCAGCCCGGCCGCAAGCGCCCCTGCCGAACGCCGGGGGGCGAGCCAGGCCGCGGCGAGCAGGCCCAGCGGAAGGTAGGCGACGAGGTTGGCGAGCCCGTCGCTCAGCGAGAGCCGCTGCCCCTGCTGCACCAGGGGCAGCCTGCACTCGCCGGCGCCGCCGCCGGCGAGCGACTGGTAGGCGACGAACAGCAGGTACGCCACGGTCGCCGCGGCGAGCGCAAGGCGAGGCCGGCGGCCCTCGCCTTCAGCCATTCTCGTACAGCCAGCGGAGCAGCCTGTCCTGGGCGGCGCCCGAAGCGCCCGCGCGGGGACCGTTGACGAACATCGCCAGCGCATAGCGCCGGCCCGACGCCGCGTCGAGATAGCCGGCGATCGAGCGGACTTCCGCAAGGCTGCCGGTCTTGATCCAGGCGCGGCCGGCGACCGGCTGGCCAACCAGCCTGAAGCGGACCGTGCCGGCCTCGCCGACCCGCGGCAGCGAAGCCCGGAAGCGCTCGCCGAGGGGCTCCCGGGCCGCCTGCGCCAGCAGGCTGACGAGGCTGGCCGGGCTGATCCGGGCCTGCCGGGACAGGCCTGCGCCGTTGTCCAGCACCATTTCCGGGAAGTCCAGCCCGCGCCCGCGCAGCCAGGCGCGCACCGCGTCGCCCCCCTCCCGCACGCCCGCCGGCCGCGCGCCGGACGCCGCCGCGACCTGCAGCAGCAACTGGCGGGCCATCACGTTGTTGCTGAAGTGATTGACGTCGTCGACCACCTCGGCAAGGGTTCGCGGCGACACCCAGTCGATCCACGGCTTGCCCTCGGCCGCCCCGCGCTCGAGCCGCGCGCCGCCCTCCCAGACTCCGCCGGAGCCCCGCCAGGCCGCCGCGAAGAAG